>JAZUKF010000060.1:0-12915 GCA_045643165.1 Acutalibacteraceae bacterium
AAGATTTTTTACATGTCTGTTTCTGAGTTTTTTGCAGGGAATAGTTTCACTTTTTGCCGTAAACGCCATAGGCATGGTTACGGGATTGCATTTATCCATTAATAAATTTACCGTAATCGCTTCGATAATCGGCGGTACACCTGCGGTAATAGGTATGACAATTCTTGATTTTTTATTCAAGTAAATACAAAAAGACGGTTGTAAAAGAAATGTTTATCTTTTATAACCGTCTTTTTCAGTTCAGTATTTCACAGTATTGAGTTTTATTACCACCAACCGGGGAAATCGTCATCGGGATTTTCCTCAGCCCCCGGTTCGGGAGTATCGTCGGAAACGGTTGTTTGTTCAGGTAATGTTGTGGTTGTAGTCTGAACCTCGTCCCAGACCTCCAACACAACCGTAGCACCTTTTTGATATTCGGCATTCATATCGCAGGGACTCATACTGCTTATTGTGTTTGCGGCGTGTGTTCCGTCATTTTCTCTCATCCGGCTTGCCGTTGAAACCCGGAAACCGATTTCTTCAAGTTTTGCTTTTGCTTCGTCAAAAGTTAATCCAACCACGTTAATGAGTTTGATTGATTTAGGTCCCTTGCTTACAACTACTCTGATAGCGGAACCTTTTTTGATACGTTCACCGCTTTCGGGATATTGGCTTATAATAAGACCTTTTTCATATTCATCGCTGTTTTCATATACAAGTTCAAACTTAAAAAGGTCGCCGTAACTGTTTTTACGAAGTTCATATACCGCACCGATAAGAGAGGGAACGGGAATTGTTCCGTCGGTGTCTTCCGTTAAAACAGGCTCCGTTGTTTTGTCGTTATCGGATTTATTTCCGCCTAATGCAAAAATTCCGATAATAACGGCAAGAACGATTACTATTGCACTGATGATAACAATAGTTTTCGTGTTGTTGTTTGCGGAGGATTTTTTGTTTTTCGGAATATATTTTTCTTCATCATCTCCGTCAAGGAAACTGACGGGAGTTTTACTGCTTTCTCTGGGAAGAACTGCCGTTGCTTCATCATCAAGTGAAAATGATGCACTGGGTGCGGCGGAAAGTTCCGCTCTCCATTGTTCCACGTTTTTTGTTCTGTCCTCAGGATAAATCTGTAAAGCATTGATAAGACCGTTAATAACATACGCAGGAAGCTGTTCCGCAAATTTTCCGGGAATCATCAATCTGTCATTTGTTACACGCTGTGTTGAGTCAATGGGATCTGTTCCGATAAGTGCCCTGTACAGCACTGCCGCAAAGGCATAGATATCTGTCCACGGTCCCTGCTGACCTTCAAATCCGCATTGTTCTATTGCGGCATAACCGGTAAAAAGTTGTGAATTCAATTCGCTTTTTGATGTTCGTATTTCGCTGATACTGAAACCGCTGATACGAAGCTTTCCGTCAGGTCCGATTATCAGATTCGTGGGAGAAATACCTCTGTGAATAATACCGGATGTGTGGAGATTTCCCAGCGTGGAAAGGACAGGCATAAATAAAGGCCTTGCCTTTTCCCATGAAATATATCCTGTGGGAGTTCTCAAAAGATATTCACGAAGAGTAATTCCCTCAACATATTCTTCAATGGCGTATGCGGTATTGTTTTCTTCAATAATATCCGTTACTTCAATCAAAGCGGAGAGACCGGTAAGCCGAAGAAGTTTTCTCCATAATTCCGTAAAACTTTGAAGACAGTCGGAATAAACGTCTTCTTTGCCGGGATTAACGGTAACTTCAAGTTTGTTTTGTTCCCTTGAAGCAATGGCATCGGGCATAAACTCACGTATTACTACGGGAGATTTTGCACTTAAATCCCAGCCCATATATGATGCACCGTCGCCGTTGTAATCAATAAGTTTTCCTACAAGGTATCTGTTTGCGATGGTACTGCGGATAGGTAAATACGGGGCAATTTGAGGAGAGTCGGCATGAAACCCGCAAAACGGACATTGTTTTTCTTCACCGATTTCTCTCATACAGCTCATACATAATTCGTCTGTATTTATCATAGAATCACCTTCTATTCTGACTCGATATCATAATTATATTACATAAAGATACCAATTTATACATATTTATTTTATCAAAACAGAACTGTAATGTCAAGTTATAAAGGTGTTACAATACAATAACAAGCTGTATCAGAATTGTTAAAAGTTTAATTTTTGTCATTATTTCCGAGAAAATCCATGGGATCTTTATATTTTCCGTCTTTTTTTATTTCGATATGGAGATGTATTCCGTCTTTGATTTCCGAAGGAATTTCTCCCACCTTGCCGATCACAGTTCCTTTTTCGATAAAATCATTTGCGTTCGGAACAGTACCTTTTTTCAGTCCGCAATATCTTGCCACAATTCCGTTACCGTGGTCAATTTCCACAATCGTTCCCCAAAGAGAACTGTTATATATGGCGAGAACCGCACCGGAGCGCATGGCTTTTACATCTTCGTCTTTACTGCATTTGAAGTCTATTCCGTTATGAACACGCCAATCGTTGAGTGTTTTTGATTTTACGGGAGCACCGTCGCTGAAATCGGCGGTTATTTCTTTACCTACGGGAAAAATAAAGTCCTCATTGTTGACAATATCAATTTTTTCCGTTGTTTGTTCTTTACTTCTGTTATCCGCAATGCCCGTAACATCCTCTGCTACTTTTTGCGTAGAACGTTCAACCGTTACGGATTCCTTCGTTATCTTTTCGGTAATGTTTTCAATTTGTTTCGTTAAAATCCTGTTTACTCTTATTGCTCCTAAAATTCCGATTGATAAAGCCACGATGCAAACAGAAATCGAAATAATAAAGTTTTTTGATTTAAAATATTTTTTTACATTCTCTTTAAGAGTCTTATCCATTTTTACTTTCCTTTCTGACTGTGTAATTACTTTATATATTTTTGACTGTAAAATTAAAGATTATGCAGTATTTTTTGCCTTAAAAACTGAATACTGTAAATGAAAACAGCAATAAATTATGCGAAAAATGAAGAAAAATAAGAATTTTTGCAGAAAAAACAAACAAATGTTTGCTTTTTGCGGAAATATGTGTTACAATAACTAAACAAATGTTTGTAAAAGACATTCTGAAAGGATGAAAATAATGAACTCTATAAGTGCAACTCAAAAGAAAATATATGAATTTCTTGTTGAACGCTCGCAAAACGGTGTGCCTCCGTCGGTGAGGGAGATCTGTGCGGCGGTGGGGTTGAAATCCACTTCTTCCGTTCAGGCAAATCTTGATGCTCTTGAGGAAGCGGGATATATTTCAAGGGATCCTCTGCTTAAACGGTCAATCAGGATTTGCGGTCAGGAGGAAAATGTTACTCATGTTCCTCTTTTGGGAACGGTTACCGCAGGTATGCCCATCCTTGCCGTTGAGCAGATCGAGGCTTATATTCCCTATTCCGGTTATGTTTCGGCTGATAAACCTGTTTTTGCTCTGCGTGTAAAGGGAGAAAGTATGATAAATGCCGGAATTCTTGACGGTGATATTATTTTTGCCGAAAAAACTCCTGCGGCGGCAAACGGTGAAATTGTTATTGCCATGATCGAGGATGAGGCAACTGTAAAAAGATTTTATAAAGAGGACGGTCATTTTCGCCTTCAACCGGAGAACGATGCCTTTGAGCCGATAATTTGCGACGAGGTCGTTATTTTGGGAAAAGTTGTGGCGGTATTAAGGTATTTATAATGGATAAAATCAGAACATATTTAGGTGATAAAGCGTTTTGGAAGATAACTTTGACGCTTGCACTCCCTATTGCACTTCAAAATCTTCTTACAAGTTCATTGACACTTGTCGATACGATTATGGTGGGTCAGTTGGGAGATGTTTATCTTTCATCTGTAGGAATGGCAGGTCAATGGAGTTGGCTGATGAGTTTATTCCTTTTCGGAACCTGTTCGGGACTTTCCGTGCTTGTTTCACAGTACTGGGGAGTAGGTGACGAAAAAAGAATAAAAAAAGTCATGGGACTTGCACTTGTTATAACAATATTGTTTTCCGTGATATTTGCGGCAGTGGGATTTGTTTCTCCTCAAACGGTAATCGGGATTTTCAATAAAACTCCGGCGGTTATTAAAGCCGGTTCGGATTATTTGAAAATTGCCGTTTTGTCGTATCCTGCTTTGGCGTTAAATCTTTGTCTTTCTGCGGTGCTTCGTTCAACGGAGGAAGTTAAAATTCCCATGTATTCCGCATTTATATCAACGGTTTTAAACTGTTTTATGAACTATTCTCTGATTTTCGGTAAATTCGGTTTCCCGGAAATGGGAATAAAGGGTGCGGCGGTGGCAACCTGCATTTCATCCTGGGCGGGAGTTTTATTTATAATTATTATTTCCGCTGTGAAGAAAAAGATTATCATAGGGGGAATTAAAGATGTTTTCTCCTTTGAGAAAGAAATTTTTTCTTTGTTTATGCAGAAGGCTTCACCCGTAATTCTAAATGAAACTATATGGTCGTTGGGAACATTCCTTATAAATGTAATGTACGGTCATCTGGGATATGAAAAATATGCCGCCATTACCATTCTCAAAACATTCAATGATATTTCATACGTGTTCTTTATCGGTCTTTGCAATGCCTGTTGTGTTATTGTGGGTAAACATATCGGTGCCGGAGAACTTGAAAAGGGATATGTTGATGCAAGAAGATTTGCTGTCAACATTCCTCTTATTTCTGTGGGCGTAGGTGCATTGATAGTTGTTTTCAGATATCAGCTTGTTAATTTGTTTAATCTTTCCGGAAATCTTACTCCTTTGACACAATCATGTGCGGTGGGAATAATGCTTGCGGTAGGGATTGAATTAACATTAAAAAATGTGGGATACATACAAATCGTGGGAATACTTCGTTCCGGAGGAGATACCATGACGGGTATGAAATATGATATATCCTCGCTGTGGCTTTTATCCGTTCCGCTGACATATCTGGCGGCGTTTGTGTTTAAACTGCCTTTCGTTGCGGTATATGTAATCATGCTGTTGTCGGAGGATTTGCCTAAAGCAATTCTCTGCGTAAGAAGATTTGTTTCAAAGAAATGGATTATGCCTGTTACGGATGAGGGAAAAAATGCCTTAAAAAATGGATAGATTTAACTATCTGTTTTCTATTATGATTTTAAAATTTATGCACTTTAACAAAATTAGTTAAAATAATAACAAAATAGTTGCATAAAAAAGAAAAAAGGGCTAAAATAGTACAGATAAAATATTTTGGAGGTAATCAAAATGTCAGTTAAAGTTGCAATTAACGGATTCGGTCGTATAGGCCGTCTTGCTTTCAGACAGATGTTCGGTGCAGAAGGTTATGAAATCGTTGCTATCAACGATCTTACAAAACCCTCAATGCTCGCTCATCTTCTCAAGTATGATACAGCACAGGGCGGTTATTGCGGAAGAATCGGCGAAGGACTTCACACAGTTAGTGCTGATGATGAAGCAAACACAATCACAGTAGACGGAAAAACTCTTAAAATCTATGCAGAGAAAGATGCTAAGGATCTTCCCTGGGGAGAAATCGGTGTTGACGTTGTTCTCGAATGTACAGGTTTCTATACCTCAAAAGAGAAGAGCATGGCTCATATCAATGCAGGTGCTAAGAAAGTTGTTATTTCCGCTCCCGCAGGCAATGACCTTAAAACAATCGTTTTCTCAGTAAATAATGATACTCTTACAGCAGACGATCAGATTATTTCTGCCGCTTCCTGTACAACAAACTGTCTTGCCCCCATGGCTAAGGCTCTTAATGATTATGCCGCAATTCAGAGTGGTATCATGTCAACGATTCATGCTTACACAGGCGATCAGATGATTCTTGACGGTCCTCACAGAAAGGGCGACCTCAGAAGAGCAAGAGCCGGTGCCGCAAACATTGTTCCTAACTCAACAGGTGCTGCAAAAGCTATCGGACTTGTTATTCCCGAACTTAACGGCAAACTTATCGGTTCTGCACAGAGAGTTCCCGTTCCCACAGGTTCTACAACAATTCTTACTGCAGTTGTTAAGGGCAAGGACGTAACTAAGGAAGGCATCAATGCTGCTATGAAAGCTGCTGCAAGCGAATCCTTCGGTTATAATGAGGAACAAATCGTTTCTTCCGATGTTATCGGTATGAGATACGGTTCTCTCTTTGATGCAACTCAGACAATGGTTAGTCAGATTTCCGATGACCTTTATGAAGTACAGGTTGTTTCCTGGTATGATAATGAAAATTCTTACACAAGCCAGATGGTAAGAACAATCAAATATTTTGCAGAACTTGCATAATCGGAATTTTATAATTTAATTATGATTAAAAAGACGGTTTCAGAAAGAGATTTATCTTTTTGAAACCGTCTTTTTCTGCAAAAAAATAATAAAAATCTGTCAGCAGCTTTTTATTGACTTTATTTTGCTGATATGATAATATAAATAGACAAATCCGTAGGGGTGTTTTTTATATGTTTACAAAAATCAGTTCATTGTTTATGGCGGGAGTTCTTCTGTTGCAGAGTGCATTTATCGGTTTGACTTCCGCAGGCAGATTTCGTTTGATAGTGCCGGAGGATTGGGAACTTTGCCCCGGAGACGGCAGGTCTGTTGAATATACTTTTCCCGAAAATACTTCAAAAAGAACGGTAACATGGAAAGCGGAGCCGGAAAGTGTTGCCACGGTTGATGAATGGGGAAGAGTAACTGCCGTAAGTGTGGGAAAGGCAAAAATTACCGCCACATCGGCAGGCGGTGCAACTGACAGCGTTGAACTTAATGTTGTTTCAACCCCTACTTTGATGAAAAACGGTGTTAAGAAAAAAGATTATACCGGTAAAGCCGTGAATGAATCAGATGTGCTTCAAAAGGTGGTTACACGGTACACAAAGGATTCTCAGGATATCCCTGCGGAAATAAGGAATGTAACAGATTATTCAGGTCATCAAAAGGTTATTTCAAAAGACGGTGCTGTATGGCAGATTACAAGTTACGGTGTTTTGAGAACAAATAAAAATGAAAAAAATGAACGGGACCGTGAAATGCGTCTGATGGGAAACAGGTATTTTTACAGTGCCGATACAAAATCACCTAATGTTTTAGGTATTTTCTCCGACGGTGAAAACGGAATATGGACGGTGATGAATGCCGGTGTAACCCATATTTCCATGGTGAAAATGAGCGGAGAAGAAAAGGCTGATATTTTAAGCGACCAAACGCAAAAATATGTAGCAAGGCACGGCTTGACTTCCGAGGCATACGATTACCGTAACGGAAAGATTACGGCAACCCAAAGTGATAATGACGGACTTTGGACAAGCATGTACGGTGCAGGTGAATTGATGCGTTATGCCGTGTTGAGAGACAGCGGAATTGCAAGTAAAGAGGAAATTGAAAAAGCAAGACAAATTGCAACCCGTACCGCAGAAGCATTACTTTTCCTCGATTATGTTTCCATGAGAACGGGAACAACGGAAAGTTATGTAAGACTCAGAGAAAATATGAGCCTTCATTCTTTTGAAACGGACAGAAGAAATTCATCTCTTGCCCTGTTGGAGGGAGGGGATTATTCTCAGAATATAACTTCAAAAAGTCCTGCGGATGATTATAAATATAACAATGTACTGTTTGATCTGACAAATAAATTTACATATCTTAAAAATGACAGTATGTTTGCCCCGGCAAGTGCCGACAGTTGGGCAGATACCATATTAAATCCAGATGAAAACTATGCTAAACGTACAAAAAGTTTAGGCGGATTTGTTGCAAGAACATTTTTCCTGAAAAGTGAAAATGAGCATACATACGGTAATATTTACTGGTCTGTAAACAGCGATAAAACCGCCACCGGTGTTTCAAGTAATCCGCCTACGGATGAGGATTATTATCTTAACGGTGAAAATCTTCGGGGATATATTACTGATGCAAGCGGAAAAATTCCGGATAGACTTTGGAACGATATTGTGGGCAGTGAACATACCTATGATGAAATCGTTTACAAAGGCGATACAAGTGCGGATGAACTTATCGGACATATTTTTATGTTTAAATTGATTTATGATGTTTTAGGTGATGAGGATCCGGAACTTAAAAAGATACTTGTTGAAGCGGTGGATTCACTTGCACAGCATATTTCCGATAACGGATATGAACTTTGCGACGGTTCGGGTCAACCTGCAACATGGTCAAGGTTCGGCAGAGGAGAATTTACAAACAGCAGTTCGATTTCGATCGCTTCGCTTCATTGCGAGGTAGTTTTGGCGCTGTTTAAGGTTGCCGCCTACGTTACGGGATATCAGAAATGGGAAAATGAATATCAGATGGCGGCACTTGATCCTCAGTATGAATATGCGGAGGTGGTATCTCAATACGGTGAGAGAATGAAGACTACTATTAAATACAGCGGAATGGACGAGGTTTCACCCTATATCGGACTTGCGGTGGATTTATTAGGTTCAACGAAAATATATAATATTATTTTGAGAGCCACGACGAATTATTCTGCAATGGAAATGGCTATGCTGGGATTTTATACTCTTTTCCAGCTTGAGGATAATAAAAAGATACTGTCTTATTACCGTGATGCCATTGATGAATGGTGGGAGGTAGGAAGTTACCTGGAAAATCCGTTATGGTGTTACATTTATCAGTTGGCATATCCGAATAAAAAGGTAAAGGATGTTTACGGAAATAACATTCTCGAAACAGCATCATGGTCTTTGGGACGAAGTCCTACGGATTGTCGTTCATATAAATCGTCAAATGAAAACAGAGATGATATTACTCAAATTGATTTTTCTGCATTAGGGGTTGATTCAAGCAACAGTCCGTCATACATGATTGAAAGCGGAGAACCTCTCGGTACAATGGATACTTCAAACGTGAAATCCATCGCCGAATATGTTTTAAAGGTGCTGAAAATCAAATGGGCGATAGCCGCCCCCGATGAAAGAATGCTTAAAAAGTATAACGGAAGTACCTATGAATTACATTCTGATAATTCGTCAAGGATTGAGGGTTCAACACCTTACACATTGCCGTATTGGATGGGCAAATATCATAAAATGATAAAATAATTTTTCAAGGAGATATAAAAATGAAACAGGTATTTATTCAAATCGTCGCATCGGTTTCGGCACTTTTTGTGCTGTTCGGAGCATTGTTCGGTATTGTCCGTGTCAAGGATGTGGGCGGATTTAATCAGAACAACTGGATGAAAAAAATTGATGACAGTGTTTTACTCAGCGAAATTTCAATTCCGGGCACACATGATTCCGGAGCATTGTACGAGCCTTTTTATCAGATTGCCAAATGTCAGAAATACACTATAAGAGACCAGTTGAATATGGGTGTCCGTTTCCTTGACGTAAGAGCATCTGCCGTAGGTAACAACCTTTATATTTCTCACGGACCTGTTTTTCAGGCACAGTCTGTTGACTCTGTATTTAACAGTTGCTATAATTTCCTGAAAAACAATCCCGGCGAAACCATCGTTATGAGCGTTATGGATGAATTTACAACTTTCGATAAAACGGGAAAGACCGAGGATCTTATTGAAAGTAAAATTCTTAAAAATGCTTCTATGTGGTATCTTGAAGACAGATATCCCACCCTCGGCGAAGTCAGAGGAAAAATTGTTCTTGTAAACAGATTTAACAATAATCTCGGCTTGACTTTCGGTATGATGGATGTTCAGGATTATTATGATATGGATGATATGCAGACAGGCTGGGATTATGCTTACAGACAGTTTGTTCAATGTGAAAATGAGGAAAACAGAAGTGAAAATTGGTATATTAACTTCTTAAGCGGATATACATATATCGGTTCTTTAAAATATGTTTCCGATTTTATGAATGTAAACTTTATGAATTATATGAAAGAAAATCCCTACGGATGTAAGGGAACGGTTATTTTTGATTATATCGAGCCTGCATATTGCGACTTGGTAATTCAAAGTAATTTCCCCGTAAAGGATTAAGACAAAAAATAATAAAATATGAGGAAAAACCACAATGCTTTTAAAAGTATTGTGGCATTTCCTGTTGTGTAATAAAACATTTTTCGGAGGATAAAAATATGTCCTGTTATTCAAAAATACTGATGCAAAGCGACGGATTTAAGGCCTTTTGTACCGACATGGATAAAAACAGATTTCCCCTCGGTGTTCTCGGACTTTCTCAAATCCATAAGGCTCATTTTATTCATTCCGTTTCCGAGGAAAAAAACAAAAAGATTTTGGCGGTTACGCCGGATGAAGCATCAGCACAAAAACTCGTTTCCGATTTGAACGTATTCGGAAGCAGGGCGTTTTTGTACCCTGCAAGAGATTTTTCTTTCCGTTCCTCCGAAGGTCAGTCCAGGGAATTTGAACATACACGACTTGCCGCATTGACGAGAATGAATGAAAATGAATACGATGTTGTGGTTTGCAGTGCGGAAGCATTCATTCAGTTGACATTGCCGCCGGAGGAGTTATCATCAAGAACTTTTACCGTAAAAAGCGGAGAGGATTTATCTATTGAAGATGCAACCGCCGTTCTCATAAAGGCGGGATATGTGAGAAGTCAGCAGGTTGACGGTACAGGTCAGTTTTCGGTAAGAGGCGGAATACTTGATATTTTTCCTACATGCAGTTCCGATCCGGTGAGAATTGAGTTCTGGGGAGATACGGTTGATACGATTGCAACATTTGAAAGTGAAAGTCAGAGAAGAACGAATACACTTGATGAAATAAAAATAACCCCCGCCATGGAAATCGTTTTTGACAGCGATGAGACATTGTCGGAAAAGATAACGGAACTTTATAATTCCGTTAAAGGTAAAGGTTCTGTTAAAGCAAAGGCATGTCTTGCGGAAGATTTGGAAAAAATAAACAATAAAGTAAGAGTGGGTTCTCTTGATAAATATCTTCCCATAGCATATAAAAGAAGTGCAAGTATCATTGATTACTGCGATAACGATACGGTTGTTGCAATATGTGAAAGTTTTAATGTCAGAGAAAAAATGCAGGCAGCCGTGAAACTTATGCACGAGGAAATAAAAGCATTGTTTGAGGACGGCTCGCTATGTTCCGGACTTGACAGATTTATTCTTTCATGGCAGGAAGTCGTTGATTATTATTCTGAATTGAATACGGTCTATATTGATAATCTTCCCAGGGGAAGTTTTGATACGCCGGTAAAAGATATGATGAATTTTTCCGCTCAACAACATTCTTTGTGGAACGGTATGTCCAATGTCCTGTGTGAGGATATAGATTCATTTATTCGCAGAAAAGGTTATACATGTGTTGTTATGGCAGGTACGGAAAAAGCGGCAAGGGCTTTGGATGAGGATTTATCCGGGGACGGATATAACTGTGTTTTCTTTTCGGAAAATCCTGAAGTATTTCCGAAGGATAAAATCAGTATTATCTGTAACGGTGTCAGCGGCGGATTTGAATATACGGGATTAAAATTTAAACTCATTTCCTACGGAATGAGAAAAAGTTCAAAAAGAGTTGCCAAAAATAAAAACTTTAAATCCTCCGACAGTTTTCATTCTCTTGAAGAAATGCACCGTGGAGATTATGTTGTTCATTCCACCCACGGAATAGGAATTTTTGAGGGAGTAACCAATCTTGAAGCAGGCGGAGCGGTAAAGGATTATATTAAAATAAGATATGATAAGGGCGATATTCTTTATGTTCCCGTAAATCAACTTGATTTTGTGGCGAAATATATCGGACCGAAAAGCGAAACCCATAATGTAAAACTCAATAAACTGGGAAGTGATAAATGGCAAAAGACCAAAAACAAAGTCAGATCCGCCGTTAAGGATATGGCGGATGAACTTATCGCTCTTTACAGTAAACGTCTTAATATTAAAGGGTATCAGTTTTCTCCGGATATTGATATGCAAAATGATTTTGAAAGACGTTTTGAGTTTGAGGAAACAGAGGATCAGTTAAGATGTATTGAAGAAATAAAAAGGGATATGGAAAAATCTTATCCCATGGACAGACTTTTGTGCGGAGATGTGGGATTCGGAAAAACAGAGGTGGCTCTTCGAGGCGTGTTCAAATGCGTTGCCGACGGAAAGCAGTGTGCAATACTTGTTCCCACAACAATTCTTGCTTTACAGCATTATCAGACCATTACAAAAAGGTTTGAGGGATTTCCCGTTGAAGCCGCAATGTTATCACGTTTCTGCACTCCTAAGGAACAAACGGAAATATTAAAAAAATTACAGCGCGGAACTGTTGACATTGTGGTGGGAACTCACAAACTTCTGTCAAAAAAGATAAATTTTAAAGATTTAGGGCTTGTGGTGGTTGATGAAGAACAGCGTTTCGGAGTAATGCAAAAAGAAAAACTGAAGGAAAGATTTCCGAATGTGGATGTTCTGACTCTTTCCGCAACACCTATTCCGAGAACTTTGAATATGGCGATGACGGGTATTCGTGATATGAGTGTTATCGAGGAGGCTCCTCAGGACAGATACCCTGTTCAGACTTATGTTATCGAACATAACACGGAAGTTCTGGTTCAGGCAATGGAAAAGGAATTACGCCGCGGCGGTCAGGTTTACTATTTATATAATAAGGTGGAAACCATTGATAAAAAAGCGGCGGAAATCAAAGACTTAATGCCGGATGCAAGGGTGGAAGTTGCTCACGGAAAGATGTCGGAGGAAGAATTAAGTGAGGTATGGAAAAATCTCCTTGAAGGCGAAACGGATATTCTCGTTTGCACAACCATTATTGAAACCGGTTTGGATGTTCCCAACGTGAACACTCTTATTATTGAAGATGCGGACAGAATGGGACTGTCCCAACTTCATCAGATAAGAGGGCGTGTGGGAAGAAGTAATAAAATAGCATATTGTTATTTAATGTATAACAAAAATAAGGTTTTATCAGAAGTTGCTATTCATAGACTTAAGGCAATAAAAGAATTTACTGA
>JAZUKF010000061.1:0-19560 GCA_045643165.1 Acutalibacteraceae bacterium
GTATCATTGCCTTTTCAGCCTCCGGAACAATGCTTGCCATTGACAGAAATCTCGACCTGTTCGGCGTTTTGCTTTTAGGAATAACAACAGCCTTCGGCGGAGGTATTATCCGTGATATTATCCTCGGTATCACCCCTCCGAAAATGTTTTATTCAACAAGCTATATTCTTACGGCTTTCGGTGTTTCGTTGCTGATTTTTATTATTGCGGCTATACTGGGTGAAAAATATTTTTTGAAAAGGAAACTGATAGATAATATCTTCTGCATTTTTGATGCAATAGGTCTCGGAATTTTCTCTGTTATCGGAGTTTCTTCCTGCATTACTTACGGCTACGGTAACAACTTGTTTTTATGTATTTTTACAGGAATGACAACAGGTGTCGGAGGCGGTATTCTACGTGATGTTCTCAGCCACTCAAAGCCTATTGTTCTTCACAAACAGATTTACGCCGTTGCTTCGATTATCGGCTCTGCAGTTTATTTTTATCTTGTAAAATTGCCGATAAAATCCACGTTGTCCGTTCTGATTTCGGTTTTAGTTGTCGTGGCAATAAGAATTATCTCCGCAGTTTTCAGGCTTGACCTTCCGAAAGTAGAGAAACATCAATAAATTTAGTTAAAAATACCGTTACAGAATCGGAAATATCCGGCACTGTAACGGCTTTTAATATTTAATTTACAATGTCTATTACCATATCGTCTTCTCCGCCGCCTGTTGACTCGGTAGGTGTTTCCTGTGAAACAGGCTCGCTTGACGGTTCTTCCTGAACTCCGGTTGAATTTTCAACCGGTGCTTGTGTTATATATTCGTTACCGGTTGCCGTGGTTGTTTCGTTTGTCGCTATCTGTGTTACCTGATTGGTATTGCCGTTGTTATTATAATTTGTTGTAGGTCTCTGTGAAAGATAAAGCGAAAGAACGCTGGTTCTGTTGGGTGAAAGGTCAATATTCGTCTTTCCGTAAATCATCTTCTGCAAAGTCTGTGCCGCCAACGGATAATCAACAACCCATACGGACTGACCGTTTATTGAGGCGGTGGCACGTGCTTCAAGAGTGGGATAAGTTTCCTGCTGAAGTTCATAATCCATCCATTTATCCGTTAAAGCTTTTTTGCCGAAATAGATTATTTTCGATTTTGAAATATCCGTTTTAAGATAAGGTAAAACACTGTTGACTGCATTATAAAGTTGCTTAACGGAAGCACCTTTTGCACTCTGTATCATAGCATTTATTACACGTCTTTGGTTCTTGGTACGGCTGACATCGCTATCGGTATAATAATGACGGATACGGCAGTAAATCAATGCTTTTTTACCGTTAAGTTTTACCGCATCACCGGAGGTAACGGTGGATGATGTTGTTCTGTTAATATATGCGGCAAAGCCCGGTTCAATCGGTACGGTTACACCGCCGAGGGCATCAATAACTCCTTTGAATGAACCGAAATAAACACTTGCGTAATAATCAATTTTAACCTTATAATTTGATTCCACCGCCTTAACGAGTGCTTTCGGTCCGCCGTAGAAGTTTGTGGCATTTATTCTTTCATATTTATCGGCACCGTTAACATTAAAATAAATATAACTGTCCCTCATTATGGATGAAAGAGTAATCGTCTGAGCCTTACGGTTAATGGATGCAATAATAATAGAATCGCTTCGTCCGTTACTCGTCTTGGAACCGTCTCCGTCCTCACCGATAAGCAAAACATTTATGACATTTTTACTGCTCATAATCTGTCCGCCGTTATTTGCCCATTTTTTCAGAGAATCATTGAGAGAAGTGGCATCGGAAACGTCATACATTGTGTCAAAGTCTTCTTCATCCGCAAGGGTTTCGCCTTCCTCATTCGTAACAGGAGAGCCGTCATCAACATCAATTTTTCCCAACATTCCGGAAAACTTAATAAGCACTACCGATATTACAATAATCAGCAATGACAAAACTCCGATAAGAACAGAGTAAATGACTTTCTTTTTCTTTTCGGATTTCAATTCCTCTTCGTCTCCCTCTTCAACAAAATATTGCGACTCATCATCTTCGTCAATTCCGAAGTCATCGTCTTCATTTTCATAATCTTCGTCATAAACTTCATCATTCATAAACGCAAACGCATCATTGAGCATATCATCTATATTCTGATTTTGTTCATCACTTTCAAAATCTTTGTTAAAATTTTCATTCTCTTTCATTTTTCCACTTCCTAAATAGCATTACTCTAAAAAAATCCTTTATTACCATATTATCGCACAAAAACCGGCATTTATAATTCCATATTAGAAAAATAAGCAATATTTATTTATTTTAATATTTGTCAAAAAAGAACAATTATTGAATTATCTTGCCCGGGAAATAAAAATTTAACAATTTAGTTATATTATTAACCTATTTAACAGTTGACAAGACTTAATTCTTGTTGTATAATACAATATATCAATATATAAATTTGCCCCTGCAAAAAGCGGAGGGAGGGAATAAAATGAGTCAGGTAAAAGTAAAAGAAAATGAATCTCTCGATAGCGCACTTAGAAGATTCAAAAGACAAACTTCAAGAGACGGTGTTATCCAGGAAGTTCGTAAAAGAGAACATTACGAAAAGCCTTCCGTAAAGAGAAAGAAAAAATCTGAAGCGGCTCGTAAACGTAAGTTCAGATAAATAATGGTTTTTGGGGCTGAGATTTGTTCATCAAATCTCAGCCTTAATTACTACCAACTCATACCGGAGGTAATTTTATGTCATCTGTAATCAGCAAACTTGTTGAATTTATAAATAAAGATTGGGAATGTTTCCTTATCACAAGTGAAGAAAGCAGACTTTACGTCAGCGGTTTTCAATCAAGCGACGGATATATCGTCTTAGGCAGAAACGGTTGTGCCGTATTTGCGGATTCAAGATATTTTGAAGCCTGTTGCAATGAAATTACCGATATGGAAGTCATATTATTAAAATCCTTTGATGACGTAACGGAATATATTGACAAAAAAGGATATGAAAAAATTTTTTCGGAGGATGAAAAAATTACCGTTTCCGAATATCATAATTTTCAAAAGAAATTTAAAAATAAAAAATTCATTGCCGACAGTACGTTGAATAATCATCTTTGGCAATTAAGAAAAGAGAAAAGCGAAAATGAAGTCAAAAAAATCATCAAGGCTCAACGGATTGCGGAAACGGCACTTGACGAAGTTTTGTCATTTATTGAAATCGGGAAAACAGAAAGAGAGATTGCCGCATTTTTAGAATATTCCATGAGACAAAACGGTGCGGACGGTTTCTCTTTTGACACAATCGCCATAACCGGTGAAAACACTTCAAAGCCCCACGGCGTACCCGGAGATGTGAAAGTTAAAAAAGGTGATTTTATCACCATGGATTTCGGTGCGATATATAAAGGTTATCACAGCGATATGACAAGAACCGTTGCGGTGGGTGAAGTAACTGATAAACAAATTAAGGTTTATAACACCGTCTTAAATGCGGGAAACGAGTGTATCAAAGCAATTTCACCGGGTGAAAAATGTTCAAATTGTGATAAAATCGCCCGTGATATTATTAAATCCGCAGGCTACGGAGAATTTTTCGGTCATGCCACAGGTCATGGCGTGGGAATTGAAATCCACGAAAAGCCTAACCTTTCCCCGAAATGCGGTGAATTATTAAAACCCGGCAACGTGGTTACGGTGGAACCGGGAATTTATCTCCCCGGTGAATTCGGTGTAAGAATTGAAGATATGATTCTCGTAACGGATTCGGGAAACATCAATCTTACAAAGGCAAAAAAAGATTTGATTGTACTTTAATAAGTACGCCGGCATATTTCTTTTATTTTTTCTTTTAACAAAAAATAATCATTCATTGCTTCCGGCTTTTGCTTCGGATTACGCAGTAAAGATGCAGGATGAAATGTTCCCATATATAATATACCGTTTTTTTTGATAAATTCACCGTGCTGTTTTGTGATTTTAAAATCCGGTGATATTATTTTGCATGAAGCAATTCTACCGAGGCATACAATAATCTTGGGATTTAAAATGCGGATTTGTTCTTTCAGCCATTCAATACACTGTTCCTGTTCCGCAGGTTTCGGATCTCTGTTTTCCGGGGGACGGCACTTTACAATATTTGCGATAAAAATATTTTTATCACGGTCAAGACCTATTTCGGAAAGCATTAAATCAAGCAGTTTACCGCTTCTTCCCACAAAAGGCTCGCCCTGTAAATCCTCATTTTTCCCCGGTGCTTCACCGATAAAAAGCACTTCGGCATCTTTACTCCCCTTGCCGAAAACGGTATTTATCCTTGTTTCACAAAGTCCGCATTTTCTGCATTTTTTACATTCTGTTTCAAGTTCTTCCCAGGATGAAAACATAATAATTCCCCCTTTATTGCTTCTTTAATACATTTTACCACAAATTTTTTAAAATTCCTATGATTTTTTCTTGAAAAGATTTAATTTATGTAGTAAAATTATCTTTGTAATTTATTCATGGAGGAATAATATAATGAAAAAAGAAGTTTTAGTTGAAACATCAGCAAGACACGTTCATGTATCGCAAGAGGCACTTGAAACTCTTTTCGGTGCAGGATACCAACTCACGAAGAAAAAAGACCTTTCTCAACCCGGTCAGTTTGCCTGTGAAGAAAGAGTACAGGTAATCGGTGAAAAAGGTTCTTTCCCCGCAGTATCGATCCTCGGTCCCGTTCGTCCCTCAACTCAGGTTGAACTTTCCGCTTCAGATGCACGTTCCATCGGCGTAAAGGCTCCCATCCGTGAATCAGGCGACATCGCAGGCAGCGGCGGATGTAAAATCGTAGGACCTAAGGGTGAGGTCGAAATAAGCGAAGGCGTTATCGTTGCAAAACGTCATATTCACGCAACTCCCGAAGATGCGGAGAAATACGGAATTGAAGATAAACAAATCGTCAACGTAAAAGTTGAAACTGACGGACGTACACTTATTTTCGGTGATGTTGTTGTCAGAGTAAGCCCGAAATTTGCTTTGGCGCTGCACATTGATACAGATGAATCAAATGCCGCTTCCGCAACACCGGGACTTATGGGCGAAATACTTTAATTTTAAAAAACAAACATATATAAAAATGGCGGTTACGAAGAGTAAAACTTTCTTTGTAACCGTCATTTTTATATTTTATTTTTTTACAACCTTATCAAGCAGAACTGTTACATCATAAGCGGGCATCCAATGTTTCATAACAATATTTCTTGCTCTCAAAAGAACATAGTTATCATACACTTCAAAAATGTATCCGCAGCCGGTGGGGGTAAGTGCTCCGTAAGCATTGAAATACATATAACAGGGAAGATTTACGTATGTAACTCCGCCGACTGTCTGAACACTTGCACCCATGGGATTTTTATCACTGCGGAAAGGTGCGTGCATATGTCCCGTGATAAAGAATACATTCTTATATTTTGTAAGTACCGCTTCAACATCATCACTCTGTGCACCGAACTCACCGTTTCCGGGCCATACCTGAAGTTGTCCGTTAGTGCCTCTTACGAGCCAATGTGAAATCACGAAAACAGGTTTATTTTCTCTGGTTGCATCAAAAAGCTCACTGTCAAGCCATTCGATCTGTTCATTTGAAATATAAGCATCCGTATGATCCGCTTCCGTTGACATACAAATAAATTTGTAACCGTTTATCTCCGTGGAGTAATAGGGCTTTTCGATATCTCTGCCGGAATAAGCATTATAGAAATTTACAAAGCATTGACGTGAATATGCTCCACCGTCATCTACACCCTTTTCATGAGTACCCCATGTGTCATGGTTTCCGATTGCGGGAATAAATGCAGGTCCTCTGAGTGAAGAACGTACACAGTCATAAAATGCGGCATACTGATCCAAATCACCGTGATCTGTCATATCACCTGCAACAAGCACAGCATCAATACTGCTTCTTGAAAGTTCGCTCATTCCTCTTCTTAACGTAAGTTCACGTGTTGCCGTTGTCTGAAGATGAACATCAGCGATAGCACCGAATGAAAGTTTTAAATTCTTCGCATCAGTGGGTTTGATCTCCTGTCCGAAAAGCGGACAAACGAGTGATGAAGCGCCCATAACAGCCGCTACAAAAACGGATAAAATCTTTGAAATTATTTGCATAAAAAACACTCCTTTAATATATTTTAAATTTCAAATTCCTGTTTAATATTTTCGTAAAAACTCTTGCCGCCACGTCTTCCGTACCACACGACCTCAATGCCATAACGCTCCCAATCATCGGGAATGTTTCTGTCTAAAACGGAAACGGTATTTTGTTTCTTTTCAAGAGGTTTACGTTTTCCGATTATAGCATTATTGAAATAGTTATAAAAATCATAATCATAACTATGAACAAAATCTTCTCTGCCCGGAAGTTTCAGCATATTTTTCTGATATGCAAAAAGTTGCTCAAATACCTCCTCATCAATATTAAATTTCAAAAGAAAATCTTTGATTTCCTCATAAAATTCATCATGATTGTAGGCAATTTCAAGGAACATACCCTCCTCAAAAGGCCACGACAAATCGCCGAAAATCTTATTGAAATACTGCCACTTTTTATTTCCTTCAATAGCATCCTTCAACAGTTTTTTAACCATGGCAAAAATCTTTCCGCCAACGGATTCCGGATTGTTTTCCAACCATTCATTAAGCATTTCATAAAACTTTTCATACTTTATGCCATGTTCAAAATAAAGATAAATCGCAAAGCATTGTAAAAGTCCGAAACAATGGAAACATTCTATTGAATAAGCCATCATTTCACTTTTTATAAACATTTCACGGTTCATACTTGCCGTGGAAACAATCATCTGTGAATGTTCTATAACGCCTTCGTTTTCAGAGGATGAAACACAATGAGTCTGATGAAGCGGTACGGGAACGGTTTCGATTTTGTGCTTTTTCATATACTCAGGCTCTGCAAGTTTTGAATTTACAAGCAGATAACAGTTAAACACAATAACGGAAACATGCTGTCCCGCCTCAAGAAGTTTACCCAATCCTCTTGAAAAACTTTCGTAGGTTTCACCGGGAAGTCCGAGAATAAGTTCGGAATATGTCATAATATTATTTTCATTATACAATGACATCAAATCGCTGAAATGTTCAAAGGTCATATTCGTCCTTCCGATATTTTCAAGAACTTCTTCGGAAAAACTCTGGAAGGAAAGAGTTGCACCCTTACTCATTCCGTAATTATTAAGTTTTTCGTTGATCTCGTAAACTTCTTCATTACTGTTTTTAGCATAATTCACATGGAATTTCTGCGGATAACCGGTTTCAATATATTTTTTAACCGAAAAATCAACGATATCTCTGTCCCTTTCAAACATTCCGAAATTGGCATCGGCACAAAAACAATAGTCAATGGAATGTTCGGAAAGCCATTCAATTTCCCCGAAAACTCTTTCCAACGGGAAAAATCTGACCTTACTTTTTACACTGCCCCAATCACAGTATGCACATTTATAGGGACATCCCCTGTTTGTTTCGATAATAACGGAATATTTTATACTCTTATCTTCATCAACGATTTTATCAAAAAGCCCTTCAAGGTAAGGTGAAGGATAATCAAGACTTGTAATAACTCTCGTGTTGCTTTTATGTACAGTACCGTTTTCATCCTTATAAAAAATGTTTGATACATCTTCAAGGCTTGTTCCGTCATTTAAAGCAAGGAGCAATTCCTTAAAAGGTTCTTCCCCTTCACCGACTATGGTAATATCAATATTATTATTCTCTTTCAGAAATTCAGCGGTTTCAGGTGTACTGTGTCCGCCGAAAACAACGATACAATCGGGATATTTTTTCTTAAGCTTCTCTGCAAAAGTAAGATTATATTCGATATTCCAGATATAACCGGAAAAAGCAATAAGATAGGGGTTATCAAGGGAATTTATCGTTTCGTCAATATCATCACGCCTGTAAATAAAGGGCATAAGGCGGTAGATTTTCTTAACCGTTTCATCGCTCCAAGCGTATGCCGCAATAGCGCCGACCGCATAGGGAAGATAAATCGAACCGCTGTATTCGGCATTTATCTGTACCATATACACGTTTTTCTTATCCGACACCGTTAACACTCCCATCTTAAATCATTTATGAGTAAATCTTATTCTGAATGCAGTTTTAAAATATTTAAAATTCTGAAAAAAAGAATTTTGAGAAGTTCCCTCTGTACGTGGCTTCCATTTCATGGGGATTTCGGCAAATTCATATCCGAGAACAAGCGGTTTCAAGGTCATTTCAAGGAAAACGGGATGTTTTTCCTCCAACCACTCGGTATTTTTTAATAAATCCGCAGGTAAACATTTATATCCGCAGGTAAGGTCCGACAACTTTGAAAAGAACATAATCTGCATAATTTTCTGAAAAACAAAATTGCAGACAAGTTTCAAAAAATTATATCCTTTAAAATTTCCGCCCTTCATCCATCTTGATGCGGTGGAAACACAATCGGGAGATTTTTTTGCGATTTTAATAAAATCCTTTATCAGATGAGGATCCGTTTCCATATCGGCAGACATAATTACACCGTGGCTTCCGGTCATAATTTCTATTGCGTCCTTATATGCGCCGCCGATAAAAGGTCTTTTCTGAAAAATAATTTTCACAAAATCGGGATATTGTTTTTCAAGTTTCCTTGAGATATCAACACATTCAGCCGTTGATTTTTCGCAAAGAATAATAATTATATCTGCAATATCCGCTTTTTCGCACTCGTCAAAAACGACTTCCAAAGTTTTTTCCAGCAAATATGTTTCATTTAATGCGGGTATAAGCAGGGACATTCCGAAAAAACTTTTCAAGTCCACACCCCCGACAACAACACTACTACATTTTAAATCTATTATAGCATTATGTTCTTTTATTGTCAATGATTTAACACATGATTGAAAAGAATTTTTATTCTGAATTTAATTCTTTCTGCCGATTATTGCAAATTAAGATTATTTCAAAATCATTTTTTCTTCAATCATAAGCACACCTGAAATGCTACCATAGAAAAAGATGGTCATAAAAGGTGAAATACTTTTAAAACCATCTTTAAATTATACATTGTGTTATACTTAATCAAACAAGAATAATCGTACCCATTGTTTCCAAAAGGAAATCGTCATTTTTTAATATTTCGGCAAGTTCGAAGGAATTACAGGGACAACTTACAGTTCTTATATTTGCCAAGCCCTGATGACCTTCATGGTGAAAATCCGTTCCCGCAACAATAATCTTTTGATTATCCTTTCCGAACTTTGTGCTTAAAGCCACACCGCTGTTATGGTTGGGATGAAGATTAAATCCCTCAACTCCGTCAACACAGTCGGCATCCGCTCTTTCCAAGCCTTCCCTAAAAGGATGTGCCTGAATAAGAAAATTTTTATCATTTTTATACGCACGGTAAAAATCCTCATAAGTTCCGTCAAGATAATCGTAAATATCAAACAGATCTTTTTCATCAATTCCGAAAATAAGATAATCGTTATCGTTTTGAGATTTAAATCTTAACTCGGCACCTAAAATGACTTTAATGCCACGCTCTTCGCCACGCTTTTTCGCTTCGTGAAAATCCTTAAGATATGCTTCTATTTCATCCTCCTTGCTTGTGCCGGTAGTAAGTCTTTCCAATGTCATTTTATAAAAATGATTTGTGATTGCGATACAATCAAAACCTATATCAGCATATCTGTCAATAACATCACAGGGTGCAAGGTCTGCACATCCGCTTGCGGGGGAAGTGTGTGCATGAAGTTCGATTTTGTATTTATATTGTTCGTTTAATTCGTTTTTTATTCCTTCGTACTGTTTCATAATTATAAGTTTACCACCGGGGTTGAGATACAATACAGAGAATCTCCCACAACATATTTTATCTCAATATAATAGAATTTTGCATTTGCGGGAACTTTTCCCGAAACATTATTATCGCCTATCGTACAGGTTGCGGTCAAAAGATTATATGAAGGACCTTTCTTGTCATATTTAAGCGGTGTTGTTGAATAGTAAATCGTTGCGGAAGATACATTCACGTCGCTTGAAGTGTTTAATTTAACAACGGGATTTCTGCCGGTGGGGAATTTTTTGATTTTCAAATCAATATCTTCATCACCGACAACTTTCTTCGCAAAAGTATATTGATAATTATTTTTGATGGCGGCAGACTGATTATGGATAAGAGAACTGTCGATAGTCAAAATGCAATCGGGATTATTCTTCAACGATTTCAGATAACTCTTTGTATTAACATTCAAAGAAAAATAATTATCTTTGTTACCGCTGAGCCAGTAAATCGGAATTTTCACATTATCCATTCTGTCCTGAGCAGACCATAATATCTGATTGTCTTTCGTCTTGAAATCTTTGAAAACACCGAGGTTTTCATCAAGATATGCTCCGCCGTAAATCATAACACCGAATGAAAAACGTGAATCATAACTTACTGTTTCCATGGCGGCAACGGAACCGACGGAAATACCCACAATACCGATTTTATCCGGATTGACCGCAGAACATTTTTTAAGAAGATTATATGCCATGGATGAAGTTGCGGTAGCATGATAGATCCATGATTTATCAACATAATTCATCTTATCCCTTGCCGCTCTGTAATTCGGTTGAGGAGAAACGGTATATTTTTCTCTGTCAAGACAGTCGGGAAGAGCACGCTCCCACTCCTGTTTATTACTCAGGAAATATCCGCCTGTGTCAAAAGAAATTGCAACAAAACCTTTTTCCGCCCATTTTGCCGCCCATGTTGCACTTGCATGACCGCCGTTATCGTGAACAAGAACTACTGCGGGAAGATTGGAAGTACTTTCCACAGTATTGGGAAATGCAAGATACGCAAACACAAGCGTATTTCTTCCGTCAACGGAAGGTCCTTCAAAGGCAACGGAAAATACAGAACTGTTCGTATCCTTCCGCACGGCAAGATAATCAATAAAATATACGTTGGGAACAACTTTCATGATCTGATCATAAGCGGATTGCATTTTATTTTTTCTGTCCGCCGCACTCTCATTCCCGTTAAATTTAACGTTTACAACCGCACCGTCTCTTTCAACATCATCCATAATGCCGAAAAGATTATTAGGCAAGTCCGTCGTAACGGCGGGAGAATATCTGTTGATTTCGGAAATATTTGCTTTATTCCTTTTTGAATATTTACTTGCAAAGATAAATCCGGAAATTAAAAGCGTAGCAACTACTACGGCAATAATAATACTGATAATAGTAAAACGTCTGTCGTTTTCAGCCATCATACGGTTACTCATTGCAATTTCACGTTCAAATTCTTCCCTGTCCATTTCTTCAGTTTCTAAAATGAACTTATCGTCTTTATTCATTCCACATCACCAAATCATAATATTTATTAAAAAACTTGTTTTCTCATTATCAATTTTATAATATCATGCTCGAATTGTCAATAATATTATAACTGTTTTCTTAAATCAGATATTTGTTAATATCCGCATCTTCGGTTTTTTTCGATTTCATAATATCTTTCTTTTCGATTTTACGGGATTTATAAACAGTTCCGAAATAGGAAAAACATTTAAAGAAAGAAATTTGAGAATCCCCTTCCGTTCTTTTCCTCCAAACGGCAGGCACCTGCTCAAACTCCATGCCGAGACGGACGGTTTTCAGACATGTTTCAAGCACAAAAGGATGGCGTTCTTCCTCCCAGTCGATTGCCTGCATAAGTTTCGTAGGGTAAAGACGAAATCCGTATGTCATATCGCATAATTTCGTTTTAAACAAAACCTTCAGCATATTCTGAAAAATAAAATTAAGCACAAGTTTAATATAATTATAACCGTGGAAGCCTCCGCCCTTCATCCACCTTGTAGCCACGATTATTTTTTGCGGATTTAATTTACTTTTCTCGATAAATTTATGAATAACACGGGGATCCATATCCATATCGGCCGCAGCCATAATCACATGAGAGCCTTTTGCAAAATCAATGGCTTCCCTGTAAGCGTTGCCGAGATACGGCTTTTTCTGATAATAAATTTTAACATCAAAATCCGGATATTTTTGTACACACTTGTCCGCAGTTGCTTTACATTCATCCAATGTTTTTTCGCAAAGGACAAGAATGATCTCTTTAATATCGCTTTTATCACAGGTTGCGGAGATGATTTCAAAAGTTCTTTCAAGAAGATATGTTTCATTTATCGCAGGAATAATTATTGATACATTTTCAAATTTTATCATCAAACCACTCCACTGTAAATTTATCATTTCATTTTATCATTAAAATAATCTTTTGTCAATCAAAAAAATTTGAAAATCAGCAGGAAAAAATATTGAAATGATTACGGGGATATGATATAATACCATTTAAAAAGTAATACTTATAAAGGGGTTGAGATAAATGGCTCAACAGAAAAAAATGGTTGAGGAAATCACTTCCATGGATGTTGATTTCACAAAATGGTACACGGATGTTGTAAAAAAAGCCGAACTTGCTTCATATTCATCGGTGAGAGGGTGTATGGTTGTACGCCCTTACGGTACCGCACTTTGGGAAAATATCCGTAATGAGCTTGACAGGAGATTTAAGGAAACAGGGCATGAAAACGTAATGATGCCCATGTTCATCCCGGAAGGACTTCTTCAAAAAGAAAAGGATCACGTTGAGGGATTTGCTCCGGAAGTTGCCTGGGTAACTCACGGCGGTGAAGAAAAACTTCAGGAAAGACTTTGTGTCCGTCCCACCTCGGAAACTCTTTTCTGCGACCATTACTCGGAAGTTATTCATTCTTACAGAGATTTACCGAAACTTTACAATCAGTGGTGTTCCGTATGCCGTTGGGAAAAGACTACAAGACCTTTCCTCAGAACAATGGAATTTTTCTGGCAGGAAGGTCATACGATGCACGAAACTCCCGAAGAAGCCATTGAGGAAACGGAAAGAATGTTAAATATTTATGCCGATTTCTGCGAATCATGTCTTGCAATTCCCGTGGTAAAAGGTAAAAAGACGGATAAAGAAAAGTTTGCGGGAGCCGAATCTACATATACGATCGAGGCTCTTATGCATGACGGAAAAGCACTTCAAAGCGGTACAAGCCACTATTTCGGCGACGGTTTTTCAAAAGCATTTGATGTTGTTTTCACCGGCAGAGATAATTCTCCCCAATATCCGCACCAGACTTCGTGGGGCATGTCAAGCCGTATTATCGGTGCGATAATTATGACTCACGGCGATGATAACGGTCTTGTACTTCCTCCCGCCGTTGCACCCACACAGGTTATCGTTCTTCCCATTGCTCAACATAAGGAAGGCGTACTTGACAAGGCAAGAGAACTTACGGAAAAGATTTCTTCATTCTGCCGTGCGAAAATTGATGACAGCGATAATTCCGCAGGTTGGAAATTTGCGGAATATGAAATGAAGGGTGTTCCGCTTCGTCTTGAAATCGGTCCGAAGGATATCGAAAATAATCAATGTGTCCTTGTTCGCCGTGATAACAGAGAAAAAGTTTTTGTTTCCCTTGACGAACTTGAAACGAAAATCCCGGAACTTCTTAAAGCGGTTCATGACGGACTTTACGAAAAAGCCCTTGCAAGACGTGAGGAAATGACATACAGCGTTGACACTCTTGATGATATGATAAAGAACGCCGAAAGCCGTCCCGGATTTATAAAAGCCATGTGGTGCGGTGATTTAGAGTGTGAGGAAAAACTTAAAGAAGTTGCAGGCGTAACATCAAGATGTATTCCCTTTGAGCAGGAGGAAATTTCCGATAAATGTGTTTGCTGCGGAAAACCCGCAAAGCACATGCTTTATTGGGGCAAAGCCTATTAAAGCCTATTAAAATAAAAAATTGATGGTTTTGAGAAGAAAACAGTTCTTTCGAAACCATCATTTTTTATCTTTATTTTTATGAAAACATCATATTTTCCGTAAATTTTTTCTCAAACAAATCTTCATCCGACAGTTCAAAAATATCCGCTCTTGAAATTATATTGTTTTGCAGTATCTCATTATTTTTATTCATCATAAGGTCAACTGTTCCCTTTAATGCTCCGTTGCCGAAATAACGTGCTTTTTCGGTAAACTCACCGGGAAACAACCCGATTTTTTCAGCGGATTTCAAGTTGATACTTTTGCCGAAACCTCCTGCAATCAGAAATTCATCAATTTCATTCGGAGAAATATTATTTTTCATAAGACATATTTCTATTGCCGACATCACCGCCGATTTTGCAAGTTGAAGTGAAATGATATCGCTTTGGGTAATATAAATATTTTCCCTTATTCTTACGGAAAGTTCACCGCCGATATATTCAAGATTATCCGCTGAAATATGGTCGGTTTCAATGATTTTTCCGCTGTTATCAATCACTCCCCATTTGATAAATTCGGAAAGAATATCAATCATTGCGGAACCTGTTAGCCCGATAGGTTCAACATCACCGATAACGGAAAATTTCAATTCATTATTTTCAATATAAATTTTATCAATCGCTCCCTCACATGACACAGTTCCGCAACTGATATTCGCTCCTTCAAATGCAGGACCTACTGCGGTGGAACAGCATGAAATTCTGCCGTCATGTATAAGGGCGATTTCCCCGTTTGTACCTATATCAACATAAAGATATTTTTTGTTTTTATCTGCTCTTTCCGAACAGAACATGGAGATAAGTCCGTTTGTTATATCAGAGCCGATATATGCACCGATACATTTTGAAAGATAAATTTTTGTATTCTTTGAAAAAGGAAAACCGAGTTCATCATTTTCATAAAATCTGCCGAATGTATTGCTTATCTTAAATGGTGGTACAATAATCTCCCTGACATCTTCACCGGTAAGTAAATAAAGCATTGCGGTATTTCCGCAAATAAAAACGCAGTCGATCTTCCCTTCATCAATGCCTGTCTTTTTTATCAAATCGTTTTTAACAATTTCAATGGCGAAAATCAGTTCTTTTTTTAATTGAACATCATTTCCGTTAACCGCACTTTCCATCCTGGAAACAACGTCCGCACCGAATTTCGATTGAGGATTTATAATGGAGGAAACGGCAAGATTTTTTCCGTCTTTCAAATTTATCAATGCTGATGTAACGGTAGTTGTACCGATATCAACGGCAATCCCGTAACCGGAACCGAACGTATTTATTTCACCGATATAATCTTCTTCATGAGTAAGAATTCTATTTTCATTTTTTTCAAAAAACAATTCAATATCGCCGTAAACCCCGGTCATACAGGCAAGACGGATATTATTTTCGATTTCATTTTTCGATAAAAAATTTTCTTCTTTTTCACTTAAAGAGGACAGATTTCCGATAACTTTTATTTTGCATTTTCCGCATTTACCTTTTCCTCCGCAGGGCATGGAAAAACCGCCCGCAGTGTTTTTCAGCAATTCCGATAACATTACAGGCGAGTTAAAATTTATTATTTCTGTTTTATTCTGAAAATGCAAAATGGCTTTATTCATCTGTTAAACACTCCAGAATTTTCTGTCAAGACTTCTGTACTGAACCGCTTCAAAGATATGCGGAAGTTCGATTTTTTCCGAACGGTCAAGGTCTGCGACAGTTCTTGAAACACGCAAAATTTTATCGTATGCTCTTGCGGACAACGACATCTTTTCAAATACCGATTTCAGCATTTCCTTTGCCTCGTCAGTCATTATGCAAAATTCTCTCGTCTGTGCAGGTGTCATTTTGGCATTGCTCGTTATTCCGCTTCCGGCAAACCGTTTTTGCTGAATTAAACGTGCCTCATTAACTCTTTTTCTTATTTCGGCAGAGGTTTCACCTTTTTCGCTGTCGGAAAGTTTATCAAACTCCACAGGCGGTACTTCAATATGGATATCAACTCTGTCAAGCATAGGTCCGGAAACACGTGAAAGATATTTCTGCACCGCTCCTTTTGTGCAGATACATTCCTTTTTCGGATGACCGTAATATCCGCAGGGACATGGATTCATGGCACATACCAGCATAACGGAACATGGATACGTTACCGTCGCCTGGGCTCTTGCTATTGAAATCACACCGTCCTCAATGGGCTGACGCATTATCTCCATGGCTGTTCTGGAAAACTCCGGAAATTCATCAAGAAAAATCACACCGTTATGTGCAAGAGAAATTTCTCCCGGCTTCGGTATCGCTCCGCCGCCGGAAAGTCCTGCGGGAGAAATAGTATGATGGGGAGAGCGGAAAGGTCTTTCGGTTATTAAAGATGTACCGCCCGTCAATGCACCCGCAACAGAGTAAATTTTTGTAGTTTCCAAAGATTCTTCAAAAGTCATATCCGGCAAAATTGTAGGTATTCTTTTAGCCAACATACTTTTTCCCGAACCGGGAGCACCTATCATAAGAATATTATGTAAACCGGAAGCCGCAACTTCAACGGCTCTTTTTACTTCATACTGTCCTTTTACGTCTGAAAAATCAACAAGATTATTTGCTTCCGATAGAATTATCTCCTCCTCAAAAGTTACAGGTTCAACAGTTTTATTTCCACGCAAAACATCAACAAGTTCATTGACGGAGGAAACAGGATAAACATTCACGCCCTTTACAACAGAACATTCAAGAGCATTTTGTTTCGGAACATAAACATCCTTTATACCGGATTTAAGTGCTTCGATCACCATGGGCAAAGCACCTTTTACGCCCTTGACCTCCCCGCCTAAGGAAAGTTCACCGATAAAAGCCGTCGTTTCGGGAGGACGTTTTAACTGCCTTGAAGCAACGAGTAACGAAACAAGTATGGGTAAATCGTAAAGTGTACCGTCCTTGCGTTTATCCGCAGGAGCAAGATTAACGGTAATTCTGCTTTGAGGAAAATTAAAACTGCAATTTTTTATTGATGCACGGACTCTTTCTTTTGATTCGCTGACTGCAACGGCAGGCATTCCTACAATATCAAAACGGGGCAGTCCGTTGGAAATATCCGCTTCCACATTTACCGGATAAGTTTCAAGTCCGAATATTCCCATACTTTTTATTTCAGCAAACATAATTCAGTCAACATTCCTTTCTGCACCAAACCTACTCCACATGAGTAAATTCAAAATTACATTCATCACAAACCGTAAGTTTATCCGCACTTGTGAAAATGCCCCTTGAAATGAAAATCGAATATTCCTGTCCCGGAATAATATATTTGTCCTCAATGGGTGCTTTAACGGAAATAACTCCGTCCTTTACACTTGATTGTACGTTGTTGAAAACAAATCCCGCATTCTTGCCGCCCTCTGTATAACTGAGGAAGAAGAAAAGGCTTAAATTATCAACGGCACTTTTATTGTAGGTATCAATTCTTTTATCCACATCTGCGGTAATCATAATATAATTTTTACCGTCAATATTTTTAATGACCGCTTCGGGGTTTTCAATCAAAACAGCAGTGGAATTATAATAAAGTTCATCCTTTGACTCAACCGTTCCGTCATCCTTTTTATCGAAAGAAAAGTCGGCGGTTATTTCTTTATTTTTATAATCATCCTTTTTCGTTGTGAAAGAATTTTCTTTTATCACAAGATGATAATTTACATTTGATTCAAGTGCTTTACTGAATTTGATCTTTAAAGTTATTTCGCCCGTTTTATATTTTTCACCGTTAATTCTCTCGTATAAAACTGACTCAATATTTCCTTTTTGCTTCTTTTCCTTTCCGTTTACAAGGTGAGTTGCAGTAATATCAGCCGTTTGAGATTTAGAATAACGTGTATTTTTACCGAGATAAGGAGCGGAATATCTTAATTCGATTTCATATTCATTTATAACCTCAACGCCCTTGACATCACCGTAATTACCGGAATCCTTTTTTGAATCCTTTATCAGAAATACCGCTCCGGTAATGAGTGCGGCGGCAACGATAACGGAAAGTACGATAACAATTATTTTTTTCTTCATGAATTTCACTCCTTTTCCCCGACACAGTCTGAACAAACACCGTAAAGAGTGCTTTTTGCTCCGTTGAGAACAAAGTTATGCTCTTCCAGAATATGTTCACCGATTTTATCAAAAGTATTACATTTCATATGGATAAGTTTACCGCATTTTTCGCAGACAAGATGATAATGATTTTTACATTCCGAATTTTCTCCCACATACTGATAGCATACACTTCTTTCACCTGTAACGGTATGCTTTTTGACAATATCATCCTCTGCAAGTTTCTCAAGGAAACGGTAAACGGTGGATTTACCCACGGGAGAATTATCTTTTTCCAAAGCGGACGTTAATTCCTCCACGGTAATATGATCCGAACCGATTTCTTTGATTTTGTTTAAAATCAGTGCTTTCTGTCTGGTCTTATATTCAGCTTCTCTTTTCATTATAAATCACTCTTTTACAGAATTATTTTTTCATCTCTATAAGATCTCTGTAACTGATAAGTTCAACACCGTGAGATTTAAGATGTTGGTGAGTAACCGGATCTTTCATTACGGTATATTCCCACACTCTGTCTCTCCAACGTCCCGTAATACCTTTGATTTCATCACATTCAACAGAAGGATGAATATATGTTTCGCTTACACCGTTTGGAATATTGGTGATATCGTCAAGAAACATTTCCCTATATCTTTCATAGCTTGTCCGCATTTCATCATTCCATTTCGGGAAAATAAGATAATCCGGCATAATGACCTTGTTCTTTTTACCGAGGAAATTACAGAAATGACATGCGGCGGCATACAGGAAATAGGGCGTACCTTCGGGACATTCTTTTTTAAGAGGTTTTCTGCACATACGAAAAGCGTATCCCAGTTCACCGCAAACTTTCATTGTCATGGGAAGAAGTTTAAGATTTCCGCCCTCAATTCCGTAGAGAGAACCCATATGATTATCAACATGGGAGGGCTTCATTCCCATATTTTCCGCCATCTTTATCTGTGCGATAATTTCCTGCCTCGTTTCCTCAATATCGGCATGCTTTGCGAAATCATCACATTCCGGCCACATATTGCCTTTTTCGTTTCTGAGACTTTTACCGTCGGTAATCGGTCCCCAGTTATAACTTTTCCATTCACTTGTGGTGGTAAGATGAACACCGATGGCAAATTGCGGATTATCAATGGAGAATTTCACCGCATCCTTTGCATATTTGCAAGGCATCATAATCGTGGAAGATTTAATATTTCCGCTTTTGAACAAGTCGAAAACAGCCTCATTTGCGGCATTGCACATTCCGAAATCATCGGCATTTATTATTAAATATTTATCTGACATTTCCGTACCTCCGTAAACAGAAAAGTATAATTGTAATTATTGTACCACAAAGATAAAGTGTTGTAAATATGATATACAAAAATTCAGAACATACCGCCGAGATTGGCATAAATTTCAGGAATAGTACAATCCGATAATGCAAAAAAGTTGTTAAAAGACATAATCCGAATATCTTTCAACAACTTTAAAATAACTATAAAAAATATTATTTTTCGATCTGCGCAAAAAAATTTGCTGAAACATGAATTTTGATGCAGAAAAAGATTTCTTCGTCCCGAAGGCGTACACAGGTACGTCGAGAGGGCGAAAAATCTTTTAGAAAAATAATTATAATC
>JAZUKF010000062.1:0-13389 GCA_045643165.1 Acutalibacteraceae bacterium
CAATAATGACACATCAGTTTATTATTAGCACTGTGATAAGTCATGGAAATACTGCAATTCGGACACGTAACAACGTTTCCGCATTTTTTACATGCGACAAAAGTATTATAACCACGTCTGTTTAATAATAAAATCGACTGATGTCCGTTTTCTAAATTGGATTTTAATTCATCAACAAGGGTATCTGACAAAAAAGTTTTTTCGCCGCACATAGACTCCCTTGACAAATCAACGGTAATTACCTCCGGGAGATCGGCTTTACCGTACCGTTCGTTCATTTCAAACAGATTATAACGTCCGGATAAAGCATTTGCATAAGACTCGATATTCGGCGTTGCGGATGCCATTACAAGCAAACATTTATTATAGTTACATCTGAATTTAGCAACCTCACGGGCGTGATAACGTGGTGAACTTTCGGATTTATATGTATGCTCCTGCTCCTCGTCGATTATTATCAATCCGAGATTTTTAAACGGAGCAAATACGGCGGACCTTGTACCGATGGCAATTTTTGCATCACCTTTTAATACACGCTTATATTCGTCTGCTCTTTCACCCATTGAAAGGGCACTGTGAAAAACGGCAATTCTTTTTCCGTATCTTTCCTTAAAAATCCTTATTGTCTGAGGGGTTAAGGATATTTCCGGAACCATCAGTATAACATCTTTGCTTTTCTTAATCTGTTCATCAATAAGTTTAAGATAAACCTGCGTTTTACCGCTTCCCGTAACTCCGTAAAGCAATGCGGCATGAGGTTTGTTTTCAGAAGAAAGTCTGTTAAGTCCTTCAAAAGCATCATTCTGAATTTTTGAAAGATTTATATCGCTTATTACCCCTTCGGTCAAATCAAAAGGAGTTCTCAAAACCTCAACATCATAATATTCGGCAAATCCTTTTTCAACAACGGCATTTACAACGGCAGAGGTTACACCGGTAAAATAACAAACCTCTTTAACGCAAGCAGTACCCACATCTCTTAATAAGTCAATGACAGTCATTTGTTTTGCGGAAACACGCTTTTGTTTAAACTCGGTTTCATCAAAATCATCGGTAAGACGAACCATCTTTTTTGTATTATCTCTGATATTCCTGACAGAATCATAATTACTTTTCAAAACATTTTTCTGAAAAAGTTTTTCAAGAACATCCGATGACTGATCCAAGCCCAGGTCTTTAAGAATTTTTTCTCTTTTTACAAATGCCTGAATTTCACCGAAATAATTAAGAATTTCTCTTTCAACCGGTGAAAATTGACTTTTATCGGAATTTATAAACTCATCATTTATAACATATGAAACAACAGTTTTATAATTAAGTCCGGAAGGAATAAAAGTTTTAACTGCATCAAAGAAAGTACAGAATGTTCTTTCTTTCAACCAAATTGCAAGACTTAACAACTCGTCATTTAATACAACTTCATCATCAATAATACGGGAAATGCTCTTAACTTTATTTATATCGGGTTTAACATCGGAAATGCTGAAAACCATTGCCGTTCTGGGCTTTTTTGAACTTCCGAAAGGAACAAAAACTCTCATTCCGGGTTTGATTTTTTCCCTGTAAACATCGGGTATCTTATAAGCATATAGTTTATCGAAAGAATATTGCGTACCGTCAACTGCAACTTCCGCATATAAATTGCCCATAAGATACCTCCTTTACAGTTTAAATTAAAATTTATTATTCTTCTGATTCACCGATTGAATACTTGCCGTCAAGAAGTTCGTTTACCGCAAGAGTAACAGGCTTTTCAAGCATAATGTCGCCTCTTTCTTCGGCTTCCTCGGCAATTTCTCTTGCACGTTTAGCAGTTGCAATAACAAGAGAATAACGGCTTGTTTTTTCATTGAGTACTTTTCTTAAATCGGGATTAAGCATTTTTAATAACCTCACTAACTTTTTGTTTCATTCTTTTACAAACTGATTTTTCCGCTCTTATAATCGAGCAAATATCATCAACGGCATCCTCAAGGACATCGTTAAAAATAACATAATCATACTTTTCGGAGCATTTTATCTCCCCGATTGCGGCATCCATTCTCATCCGAATAGCTTCATCGGAATCGGTTTCACGCCCACGCAACCTTTTTTCCAATATTTCCATTGACGGCGGCATAATAAATATACTTACACTGTCCGGATAAAGATTGCGGATTTTTTCCGCACCCTGAACCTCGATTTTCAGCACAACGGTTTTTCCTTCTCTCAACCATTTATCAACAGGTGCTTTCGGGGTGCCGTAATAATTACCGCTGTAAACCGCACTTTCGATAATATTACCGTCATCTATGTATTTCTGAAAATAATCTTTAGTAACAAAATAATAATCTACACCGTCAATTTCATTATCACGTTTTTCCCTTGTTGTCATGGAAACAGAACGTGTAATATTTCCGCATTTTTCAAAAACACCTTCAAGAACGGTATCTTTCCCGGAACCTGACGGACCGGAGACAACTAATAATAAACCGTTATTTTTACTCATCTGCCGAAACACCCTCCGCATCGTCAAATTCACTTTCAATATCATTCAATCTGTTTGAAACGGTTTCGGTTTGCAAATATGTCAAAATCAAATGACCGCTGTCTGTAATGATAACCGCCCTCGTTCTTCTGCCGTGTGTTGCATCAATAAGCATTCCACGTTCCTTGCAATCCTGTATTATTCTTTTAACAGGAGCGGATTCGGGGCTGACAACGGCAATAATACGGGATGCGTTTACCATATTACCGAAACCGATGTTGATAAGTTTCATAAAAATATTCCTCTCAAAAAATATTATTCAATATTCTGAATTTGTTCTCTTATTTTTTCAATTTCCGCTTTTATATCAAGAACACATCTTGCTATTTCAACATCCTGTGCCTTTGAACCTATGGTATTTGCCTCTCTGTTCATTTCCTGAACAAGAAAATCCATTTTTCTGCCTATTGCCTCATCCGATTTGAAAAATGCTTTGAGCTGTTCAATATGACTTGAAAGCCTTACAGTTTCTTCCGCAACTGCAATTTTATCTGCATATATTGCGGCTTCAGTAAGTATTCTCTGTTCATCAACATGGATATCTCCCAGAACATCATTCATCCTTAACAGAAGTTTTTCGGAATATTCTTTTACCGTTTCCGGTGAACGTGCCTCAACTGTTTTAACCTTTTCAAGGATATAATCAAGACGGCCCACAACATCATCCATAAGTTTTTTACCCTCTGTTTCTCTCATGGAAATCATGCCGTCAAGTGCCTGTTTCGCAACAACCTCTACGGAATTCCAGACCTTTTCTTCATCCTCATCCGCCTTGCTTACCTCCAAAACATCGGGGAAACGGGCAAGTTCATTTGCACTCAACTCTAAATCTAAACCATATTTTTCTTTTATCGAATTAAACGCCTTCATATATCCGTCCGCAAGAGGATAATTAACCTTTACATTTACATTAGCATCTTCAAGATTTTCAATCTGAACAAAACACTCAACCTTACCCCTGGAAATGGCACTGTTAAAATATGCTTTCAGTTTTTCTTCAAGGAATAAATAATTTCTCGGCGTTTTGGCGGAAAATTCATAATAGCGGTGATTAACACTTTTTATTTCAACGGTAATATTCATATTATTTACCGTTCCCTGACCTCTGCCGTAACCTGTCATGCTTTTTATCATAACAAAATTTTACCTCCATTTATCTGCAACAACCGCAACTTCCGCCCAGTAACGTGGGAATGTCGCCGCTGTAAATATCATTTTCAAGTTCAAAACCCATAATCTCAAGAACATCCTTCTTTTCAAAACAGGAACATTTTCCGATATAGGCATTTCTGTTTGCACAGTAACCCAGTGCGGAACGTATAAGACCTTCACACAGTTCTTTATCCTCATCATCGCAAATAATTCTGTCAACAGTAACAAAATATCCGTCTGATTCAAAATGACAACTGCCGACTGTTTCATTATTTTCATATCCGATATATCCTGCACCGGTGGTAACTCCGAACAATTCACGAAGCTTGTCCTGTTCTGTAACGGGTTTAAAAATATACATAATAAATCACTTCTTTTTATTTATTGCACCGCTTGAAACGAGAAGTCTGTGAACTTCATCATCCGTTAAACTACGCCATTTTCCCTGAGGAAGCATACCCAATTTTATTGAGCCGTATGCATTCCTTTTAAGACGCATAACCTCAAGTCCGAGATATTCACACATCTTTCTTATTTCACGGTTTCTGCCTTCATAGAGAACGATTTCCAACACATTTCTCGTTTCTTCACGGAGAATAACATGAGCATCGGCAGGTGCGGTTTTCCGTCCCTCTATCATAATACCGTTTTCGATTTGTTCAATCATACTGTCCGTAACCTTTTGTCTGACGGTAACACGGTATGTTTTCGGTACATGATGACGTGGATGGGACATTGCATTTGCAAATTCTCCGTCATTAGTCATAAGCAAAAGTCCCTCGGAATCCTTATCAAGACGACCGACCGGATAAATCCTTTCCGGAATATCACTTACAAGCTGAGCCACACATTTTCTGTCCATTTCATCACTGAGTGTAGTGATAAACCCTCTGGGTTTGTGCAACATAATGTAATATTTTTTCTTATTGGCAACAACTTTTTTTCCGCAAACGAGAACTGTATCTTTTTTAGGATTGATTTTATCTCCTATTTGTGCAATTCTGCCGTTTACTTTAACTTTATTTGCGTTTATAAGTTCTTCCGCTTTACGACGTGAAGCCACACCGCATTCGGAAAGGAATTTTTGAAGTCTGATATTAGTATCAGCCATATTATTCTCCTTTAAAAATCTTTATAAACCAATTTCTGATTTTTTCAAGAAAACCGGTTTTCTTTTCAACAATCTTTATTTTAATATCGTTTTTTGCTTTAAGCTGTACTTCTTTGATTACCTTTCCGTTTAATTTATAAACGGCTTTACCCAAAACATCACCTTTTTTCACAGGTGCATAAGCAAATTTATCAAGAAGATAATCGCAACTTACTCCGCTCATTGATTCATTAACGGGAAGAAAAAGGGGTTCATCGCAATACAATCCTACTTTACCGACTTTACCGCCGACAACTTTAACAAATTTGTTATCCGTTTCGCAGGACAAATCACGTTTTTCGACACATGAAAAACCGTAATCAAGCAATTTCCTTGTATCATCCCAATCGTTTGGTGCCTTTAATGTAACGGATACCAAAGTAACTCCGTTTCTTTCGGCGGCACAGACAAGACAACGTCCGCTTTTCTTTGTAAATCCGGTTTTTAAACCGACACAACCGTCATAATTTTTCAGCATCTTATTGTGATTAGTCATTGTCCTCTGATAAGGCGGATCACCGTAAGAAACCTTGGCTGTTTGCTTTGAAGAAATACTTTTAAAAACGACATTCCTGATTGCTTCACAACCAAGCAATGCCATATCGTAAGCACATGTGTAATGGTTTTCGTCATCAAGTCCCGAAGGGGTTACGAAATTAGTCCTTGTCATGCCGATTTCTTTTGCTCTCTTATTCATCATTTCCGCAAATTTTTCAGGAGAACCGCCGATTCTGTATGCGGTAACATTTGCCGCATCATTTCCGGATTGCAATAACATTCCGTGAACAAGGGCTTTAAGGGAAACATAATCTCCGTCAAGAAGTCCCATTGAAGTACCCTCGACCTTTAACTCATCTCCGCCCACCTTATAAACTTTATTCATATCGCCGTTTTCAATGGCAAGAAGTGATGTCATAATCTTAGTGGTACTCGCCATTGACCGTCTTTCATAGGCATTATGGGCATAAAGCACCTCTCCCGTTTGAACAACCATTACGACTGCACAAGAAGCGGAAATCGAAAGATTTACTCCGGTTGCAGGTATAGGCATTATAAAAAACAGAAGTAACAAAACCGATATTAACTTTTTCATTATTTCACCGCCTTAATACTAAATATTATGCGGTGAAAATAAAATTATTATTGATTATTCGTCAATAACCTCATCAATAAGTTCATCCTCATCTTTTTTGGAGAACTTATTAACAAGTGATGTTACCGTGTTGATTACATCAGGTACTGCATTTGCAACCTTTTCAATAGGTCCGTCGCCGTCAACGGAAATGCTTTTGATAGTAACCATATCATCGTTAACAACAAGGAATGCAACGGGGCTGACGGTAATTCCCGCACCACCTGCACCTCCGAAAAGTTCCTTTGCATTCTTTGACGGAAAATCAGATCCGCCGGAAGCAAAGCCGTATGTAACCTTTGAAATCGGAATAACCGTAATTTTATCATTGATTTTAATGGGTTCTCCGATTACTGTGCTGGTATCAACGAGATCCTTTATTTTTTCAATCGTTGTACCGAGAATTCCTGAAGCTGATTGTTCTTTCATGATTTATGCTCCTTTATAACTTTTTTAACTTTCTTTTCAATCTTCTTATTTCTGCTGTTGTCGGCACTTTGAACTTTGAAGAGTTTAAGAACAACACGTTTCAAAAGTTTGAAAGCAGCCGCAACTATTGCATTCGTAATAAAAATGGGACTTAAACTGAAAACAAAGCGAAAACTTGCTTCATCTTTATTTGCCAAAAAATCAGGTGAAATATCAACATCGTATTTATCGACCTTACTTTTTGAACAAATCATTCCCATGGCAGGAAATACTGCGGAAGAAATTTTTCCGTACTTTATGGCGGTTTCAGCCGCATCAGAGCCGGAAATTATCAGTGATAAGAATAATTCTTTAAACCTGACATGTTTAAAAATTCCGCCTAAAAGACCGTTTGCGATTTTGAGAGAGTCCTTTATCAACTCCAATGTAGCCTCAAAACCTTGATTTTTATAGAATTTCAAAAAGATATTATCTTTATCATCCTTTTTCTTTTCTTCCTTATTTTCCTCATCCTTTGAATCTTCCTTCGGTTTCTTTTCCTTTTTCGGTTTTTTCTTTTCTTTTGAAGGGAAAATATTTATTTTCACAAAGAGATATGAAGCATACAACTTAAAGTCTTGAGCGTAATCTCCGGTTAATCTGACAGGAACGGAAAACACAATTACAAAGAATAAAATTATTCCCAAAATTATGTATAAAGCCGTCATACTCACATCCCCTTTCCGTAGTTTTTATTCATCTGTTTCGGAATTAAGTGCTTCTGCATCAATTTTTTCATTTTCTATTTCCGCTTCATTTTCTTCATCCGACTTCTCGTTTTTCAATTCCGGCACATCCGGAAGGTCATCAAGAGACGAAATGCAAAAGCATTTCAGAAAATCAGCGGTAGTTCCGTATATCAACGGTCTGCCCGGAAGTTCAAGTCTGCCCACTTCCTCAATCAAACCCTTCTGGCACAATGTGGAAATAACGCCGGAACAGTCAACACCTCTGACCTGCTCAATATATGCCTTTGTTATAGGCTGATTATATGCAATAACCGCAAGCACTTCAAAAGCCGCCTGAGAAAGCGGTGCATTTCTTTTCAAATCAAGAATATCCCTTACCTGCTCCGCATATTCCTTTTTGGTACAAATCTGATATTTTTTATCCATTTTAACAATGGTCAAACCGCTTTTTCTGTCATTTAAATCGGCGGAAATATTAAGCACAAGATTTTCGGCATTTTCATCATCAATTCCGAGCACTTCGGCTATTCTGCCGATTTCCAAAGGTTCACCTGCGGCAAAAAGCATCGCTTCCGCTGCTGCCTGTAATTCATCAACTGTCAAAGATTTTCCCCTCCGTTCATAAGCTCAACTTCAACATCTTCACCGTTACCGATAATATTTATTTTTTTAGTTTTTGCAAGTTCCAAAATGGCAAGAAATGTTGCAACAAGTTCGGATTTTGATTCGGCATGATTAAAGAAATGAATGAATTTTTGCTTTTTATTCTTTAACAAATTGCTTACAACGGCATTTATCCTTGAACTGACGGAAACAATCTTTTTCGCAACAATATTCGTAAACGCCTCAACGGGAGGAGGCAGTTTTCTTTTACCTTTTCCCACGGCTGAAATATATGCGTTCAGCAAATCAAAAGGCGGATGAATACGGCGGTACGTTTTATCAGGTTCATAGTCCTGAGGTTCCCTTGAATATAAATCAAAACCGTCCGTTCTTTCGGAAAGCATTTTAGCGATTTCTTTACATTCACGGTATTCGAGAAGTTCACCTGTAAGTTCCAATTTAAGCTGCTCCGCTTCTTCGTGAACAGGCAGAAGGGATACGGATTTTATATACACAAGGCGTGCCGCCATTTCAAGAAATTCACTGGCAACATCCATATTTTCTTCCTGCATACGACGAACATAATCCGTATATTGTTCAACGAGTTCTAAAATGGGAATATCGTTTATATTCAATTTGTGTTTACTGATCAAGTGAAGAAGAAGATCAAGCGGACCTTCAAATGCTTCAAGCTTGTAGGATATTTTTTTCAAATAAATCAATCCTTATTTCTTATACGGGAATAGTGGGAAACGGTGATGAAACCAAATAATTTATTACATTATATAAACCGTTTGAAAGGAACTGCAACGGTGCGTTGAAAACTCCGAAAAACAAAAGTGCAAGCATCACAAGCATAATCTGTCTTTCATATTGCATTATCTTGTAATAATATTTATTTGGGACAATGCAAAGTGCAATCCTTGAACCGTCAAGAGGCGGTATGGGAATAAAATTAAATACGGCAAGAGAAATATTTATCATTGCGGCATATTGGAAGAAGAGATAAACTATCGTAAAAAGCAAAGAGTTAATATGAGAATTTACCGCAAGTAAACTGAAAACATTCCTTATCAATATAAAGAATATTGCCATAATAATATTTGAAAGCGGTCCGGCAAGTGCCACAAGTGCCATTCCCGTTTTTTGATTTTTTGTTTTAAAGTTATGCATATTAACAGGCACGGGCTTTGCATATCCGAAGCCGGCAATAAATATCATCAAAGCACCTATCCAGTCAATATGTGCCAAAGGAGAAAGAGTCAATCTTCCGCTTAACCGAGGGGTGTCATCTCCGAGTTTTACCGCAACGTAAGCATGGGCATATTCATGTATGGGTAAAGTACAGAAAATAACAAAAACTCTCGTAAAAAAACGAATAATCAATTCTGTTGAACTCGAACCGCCTGAAACTAAATCACGAATCATTTTTTAACCTTCCCGGTAGCCGAAACTACCCTGTCAATATTATTTAAATCTTTATCAAATTTGATTATATTACATTTATTTTTAAATATATTCTTAATATCCTCTGCTTGATTTTCACCGCATTCAACGGCACATAAGCCGTTTTCTGTAAGAGAGTCAAGCCATTTTTCTTCAATACATCTGTAAAAATCAAGTCCGTCTTTACCTCCGTCAAGAGCGATAAAGGGTTCGCTTTGAACTTCTTTCTGAAGAGATAAAACTTCATCGGTAATAATATACGGCGGATTTGATACAATCACATCGGGAGACGGCAAATCAAAATAATCGAAACCTTTAAAGATATCATCATAAACAACGGTTGTATTTTTTACATTATTCAATTCAACATTTTTTTCAAGATATTTTAAAGCATCCGATGAATATTCAAAACAATAAACTTGAATATGAGGGAAATGTTTTGCCAATGTGATACCGATACAACCGCTTCCGGAACAAAGATCGAAAACAACTTTCACATCATTGCTTTTAATAAAATCAGAAACGACTTCCACCAACAATTCCGTATCCTGCCTGGGTATTAAAACACCTTTTCCCACATAAAAATTGCTGTCAACAAATTCCCATTCACCGATAATATATTGCAACGGCTCTCTGTTTATCCGTCTTTCAACCAAATCAAAAAAAGACTTACAGTCGGTATTAATATCATCATTTTTTTTCAAGAAAAAAGACGTTCTGTTTATTCCGAAGGCTTTTTCCAAAAGGCAGAAGCAATCAAATTCAAAATTTTCAATTCCTGCCTTCTCCAACCTATCGCAAGCGGATTTATAAGCTTCAGAATATTTCATTATTTATCTTTTCCGTTCCTGTCGGATACAATCTCATTGAACAAATCGTCAACAATACTTTTTGCATTTATTTTAGACTGTTCATTTTTATCTTCAACGGGAATTTCCGCTTCAACCTGTTCTTGAACAGCAATTTGCTCTTCCTCTGAATTTTCGATGCTAATATCAAATTCAGCATTTTCCGACACTGTTTCTTCAACGTCATCAATAAGATTTTCGGAAACGGTTTCGGCTTCATCTTTTTCTTCAACACCGTATAAAGCGGCATTAAGTGAAGCAATTCCCACTTCAATAATATCATCGGTAGGTTCTTTTGTTGTTATTCTCTGCATCCACAATCCGGGAGCAGAAGCAATCTTGACAAACTTATTATCATGACATCCGGCATAGCGAATAAACTCAAAACCTATTCCCATTACAACCGGTAACAGTAAAAGTTTTACAATCATCCACAAGGCGGTAACATTTCTCAAGCCCGGAAAAGCGATCGAAATAACAGATGAAAGGAAAATACTGATTATCAACATTACAAACATAAAACTTGTTCCGCAACGTGGGTGAAATCTGCTCATTTCACGTACATTTTCAACAGTCAGTTCTTTTCCCGCTTCATAGCAGAATATGGACTTATGCTCCGCACCGTGGTACATAAACATTCTTTTCATATCTTTCATCAATGAAACAAGGAACATATAAAGAATAAATATTCCTATTCTGATTATACCTTCAATGGCGGCTCTGAAAAGGTCTAATTTTCCGCCTGCAAGTTTATTGAAAAAGTTAACGATAATTGTAGGCAGATAGAAAAACAATCCAAATGAAAGAGCCACTCCGAGAACAGTGGAAATAACCGTAATAACCTTTACCATGGTATCACCGAAATGGTCGGTAATCCATCTGTCAACCTTGGACATTTCTTCGCCGTTATCTTCTTTTATCTCATCGAAACTTACTTTCTCGGCTGATTCCATCAGACATTGATATCCGAAAATCATACTTTCGACAAATGATACTATTCCCCGAATTAAAGGTAAAGCAAAAAATTTATTTTTGTCTCTTAAAGAACTGAATTCTTTCTTCTCAACTTCAATATTTCCGTCGGGCATACGCAAAGCCATTGCGGAGCCCTTCGGTCCTCTCATTAAAATTCCTTCAATAAGTGCCTGCCCTCCGACAGATACACGGTTAACTTTACTCATCTGAATTATTTCCCTTCTCACTGTTATTTTGTTTTGGTTTTTCAAGAGGCAACAGAATTTTTACTGTTGTGCCTTGATTTAATACGCTTGAAATTTTCAATTCTCCATTATGAAGTTTTACGATTTCATCCGCAACGGCAAGTCCTATTCCCGAACCTCGGTAATTGATACTTGTCTTATAAAATTTTTCTTTAACCTTCGGTAAATCCTCAGGAGCAATTCCGCAACCTGTATCAGATACCGAAATTATCAAATTATTATCAGAATCAATTTCAGCATTAACGGAAACCTTTCCGCCCTGCTCGGTATATTTAAGAGCATTATCAAGAATATTGGTATAAACCTGTTTAATTCTGTTGGGATCACCCATCATAGGAGCGGGATATTCCGGTGCGGAATAAACAAAATCAATACCCTCACGCACTGCTCTGTCCCTGAAAACGAAAACCGTTTCATCAAGTTCTGCAAGAACATCCATAATTTCATTTTTAAGTTTCAAAGCACCGTTTTGTATTCTCGAAAAATCAAGCAATTCCTCAACAAGTCCCGAAAGACGTGTGGATTCGCTGATAATAACATTCAATCCTTTTTGTAGCATTACAGGATCCTTATCACCGATTTGAGATAATGTTTCACCCCATCCTTTTACCGCAGTTAAGGGAGTTCGGATTTCATGAGAAATGGTGGAGATAAAATCATTTTTCATCTTATCCATATCACTTATCTGAACAAGCATGGCATTTATATTTTCACATAAATCGTTAATCTCATCTTCTCCGTCATAAATTACTCTTGCGTTATAATCGCCGTCAGCAACCTCATGAACGGTTTTACTGATTTTTTCCATAGGAACAACGATGGACTTTATAAAGAATTTACCGGAAAGAATAACCGTAAAAATAAACAATAAAGTCCCCAGCAAAAGATACATATAAACAGTTCCCAACTGACTGTCAATATCCTCAAGAGATACGATATATCTTACGGCGGCTTTTGAATTAAACTCACCGTTTTGATTAACATCTATCGGATAAGTTATTGCCATAACTTTTTCACCGTATTCATTTTTACCTTTCCAGATTTCACTTCTTTTCCCATCTGAAAAAACGGCTGAATAATCCGGCATAACTGGATCATCCGAAACATTAAATCCGCTTGAAGAAGAAACCGGTCTGCCTTGTCCGTCAATAACCCAAACTTCTATTTTATTTTTTTCGGCAAAATCATTTGTAAATTTTTTTGCACCGTTTATAAAAATTTCATCGGTCGTATTTAAATAAGAACTGAAATAATTTGTAACAATATTGGATTCAAGAGATTTTAATGAAACCGTTGCAGTATTATAATAATAATTTCTGACTACAACGGAAAATAAAATCATAATACTGAATGCAAGAACAGAAAAAACAAGAACAAAGTTTTTAAGCCAACTTAATGTAATTCCGCTGATTTTACTTAAAATTTTATTTTTCAATTCCTGCACCCCCTCAATAATGATTTATTACTCTTTTATGCAATCCATTTATATCCCAGTCCCCAAACGGTAACAAGATGTCTCGGATTTGAAGGTTCATCCTCCACCTTCATTCTCAAACGGCGAATATTAACGTCAACAACCTTTTCTTCTCCGTAATAATCTTTTCCCCAAACATAATTCAAAATGTCCGTTCTGCTCAATGCCGCTCCGATATTGGTAAAAAAGTATTCCACAATTTGAAATTCAACCTGTGTAAGTTCAATAGGCTTATTTGATTTTTTTAATGTATGATCACGAAGATTAAGAGTAAACTCACCAACATCAATGGTATTTTTTACAGGCTCGCTTCTCTCTTTATTCATGGCGACACGTCTGTAAACCGCATCAACTCTCGCCATAAGTTCCGACGGAGAAAAGGGCTTTGAAACATAGTCATCCGCACCAACAAGAAGTCCCGTAACCCTGTCAATCTCCTGAGTCTTTGCGGTAAGCATAATTATTCCTATTGTTTTGCTTTTTGCACGCAGCCTTTTGCAAACCTCGATACCGTCCATTTCCGGCATCATAATATCAAGAAGAACAACGTCAAAATCACCGTTTTCCTCTTCATAAATCTCCAACGCTCTGGCACCGTTATCAGCCTGCATTACGGTATAACCGGAACGTTCAAGGTTGATAACGACAAAGGCACGTATTGACTCTTCATCTTCGGCAAT
>JAZUKF010000063.1:0-8721 GCA_045643165.1 Acutalibacteraceae bacterium
TGGGCGTTTCGTTATATAGCATAAATTCAGACGGAAATGCTGATTTTTACCATTATCATTTCGGTAAAAGGGATACTTAAATAATTAAGAAAAAAGACGGTTATAAAAGATTAAACTTTCTTTTATAACCGTCTTTTAATAATATATTATAGTTTGCTTCTAAATGCGACAGCCCCATAATGTATTAAATTGGTTTGCTTTCAATATAACAACTGTCTGCACACAAGTCAACTTTATTGTTCCATGCTGTATTACTGTCCACTGTGGTGTCTATGTCCCAGGCGATATTATGCTGTTCATCAACATAAACCTTTTTAAAATTTTCAATAAGTGCCAACGTCTCAAACACGGTTCCTTTTTTAAGAAGCGGACGAGCATCAAAAAGACGGTTTTCCCCGTTGTCAAAGCCGATAATCAAGGTAAAATCATCATTAGGCATAACAGAAACAACCTTTTTTCTTCCGCTTGCAAAATATTTTGCAGCCTGTTCGTCAAATCCTTTGGAACGGTAATATTCAAATGTTTCAGGCATTATAACACCTCCGAGTTTATATTATTATGTGTCAACAAAATGGCTGTTAAGATCACACGCAAAATCACGCACGCCGGCAAGACCTTTTCGGTTTTATTTGTTGAAAACGTCTCAAACACGGTTCTTTTTTCAGCATATCAGCATTTGGGGTATTACTATTATTATGAAAAATGCAAGAGATATGAGTTCAAAATCCCGCATGAATTTCATTCCGTTTCCGGGATATTCACGTGTATAAATTCTCACATTTATCACCGAGGCAAGTGAGCCGATTATTGTAACAAGACCTGCGGAGTCAAGTCCGTAAATCAAGGCTTTTAAATTTGATGTAAAGGGCCAAAGCACGATTGAAGCGGGAACATTTGAAATGACCTGACTTAATAAGATGCTCCACCAATATTCGTTGCCGGAAACGGATTTTTTGAGGAATGCGGAAATCGTTTCGTTTGAAGCAACGGAGGATGAAAAAATGAAAAAGCATAAAAATGTTATCAGCAAAGCGTAATCCACACGTTTGAATACTTCTCTGTCGAAAATCAACAGCATGAGTATAACGAAGGCTGTTACTATGTACCGGTATTGCGTCCTTGTGATGATAGTTGCGATAATCACCGCAAAGAGAAAGAAATAAACTATTCTGTTTTTCTTCCTGTCAGGCGACCATTCTTCACATTCAAATAAATCGGCTTGTGCCTTTTCTTTCAGATTTTTTCGGTAGAGGAATAAAATAAATAAACTGAGTAAAACAATACTTCCCAGCCATATAGGTAACATCATTAAGATAAAGTTCCCGGCACTCATTCCGCTTTTTGAATAAAGAAAAAGGTTTTGCGGACTGCCGAAGGGGGTTAAAAGCGAACCTCTTACGGCGGCAATATTTTCAAGGACAAGGACGGGAATTATGTATTTTTCTTTGTTTCCCGCTCTGAAAAGGATTATTGTTAAGGGAACAAAAATTATCAGAGAAACGTCATTCGTTACGAACATTGACGAAAAGAAAACGGAAAATACGAGAAAGAAACTGAGTCCCGTTTGCGTTTTGAATTTACCTGCAAGTTTTATCACGGGATTAAACAGATTTTCACTTTTAAATCCGTCAAGGACGGAAAGCAACATAAAAAGTGTTGCAAGAGTATTCCAATCAATCGAAAGGAATAAATCTTTGCTTGGTTTCGTTATGAAAAAAGATATGATCGCCGCAATGACCGCCGCAACCGGCATTGCTTCTTTTTTTATAAAATCCGAAATTTTTGTTTTCACTTTAATTCTCCTTATTGACAAAAATAAATCACGGCATTATACTTGCATTAAAACATCGGAATTGCAGAAAGAAAAGAGGTTAATATAATGAAGGTATGCGTTATTCAGCCTGAATATTCGATGAATTATTCGGATGCCGAGAAATGCTTTAATAATATGCTGTCGCTTACGGACAAATGTGATAATTCCCTTGATATTATCGTACTTCCGGAATATTGCGATATTCCTGCGGCAACAGGATGTGAAGCGGAATTTAAGGCTTCTGTCAAAAAATATAATGAAAAAATAAAAAATTCATGCAGTGAACTTGCGAAGAGAACAAATGCGATTGTTTTTGCAAATATGGCTGATAAGACTGAAACGGGTTACAGGAATACCACTTTTGCCTTTGACCGAAAGGGAAATGTTGTAGGGAAATATTATAAATCACATCCCGCTCCGTCTGAGGTCAAGACCGCCGAAGAAGGCGGAAATGAAATGGATTGCCGTTACAGTTACGATTATGATAAGCCTTATACCGTTACGATTGACGGATATAAGTTTGCTTTTATGACATGCTATGATTTTTATTTTTATGAAAATTTCTCACAGACAGCACGGGAAAAACCTGATTTCATCATCGGATGTTCTCATCAGAGAACGGATTTCCATGATATGCTTGAAATAATCAACAGATTTCTTTCTCTTAACACAAACGCATATCTTTTGAGAAGTGCCGTTTCTCTCGGAGAGAATTCCGAAGTCTGCGGTTCAAGTATGGTTGTTGCACCTTCGGGGGAAATCCTGCTTAATATGAAAAATGAAGTGGGGCTCGGAATATGCGAGATAGAGCCTGATAAAAAATTCTTTAAACCGGCAGGATTTAAGGGAAAGGAAAAATCTCATTTTGAATATACCGAAGAGGGCAGACGTCCGTGGCTTTACCGCCCGGCAGGCAGTATGATGATTCCCGGTGAAAAAACACTTCCTTTTCCCAGAATATGTGCTCACCGAGGATTTTCAACCGTTGCACCGGAAAACAGTTTGCCTGCATTCGGTGCCGCAGTGGCATTGGGTGCAAATGAGATTGAATTTGATATCTGGGACACAAAGGACGGTGAAATCGTTTCTCTTCACGATTGCGATTTAGACAGAGTATCAAACGGTACGGGAAATGTATGGGATCATACTTACGATGAACTTCTCGAATATGATTTCGGTATTAAGAAAGACGAAAAATTCAAAGGTTTGAAAATCGTCAGGTTTGAAGAAATTTTAAAGAAATTCTCCTGCACCGTCATTATGAATATCCACGTAAAGATATGGGATAACGGCAGACCTGATCCCATGTACGAAAAGATTTCCGATTTAATTCATCAGTATAATTGTGAAAAGCATTGTTATGTAATGACAAAAAGTGATAAAGCACTTCGTGAATTTCATGAAATCGCACCGGACATTCCCCGATGTGTAGGCTATGACGGTATTCATGATGATATGCTTCGTCATCCGAAACGTGCCATATCATTGGGATGTGAAAAAATACAACTTTTCAAGCCGTATTTTGATAAATCAACCGTTGATTATGCCCATGAAAACGGAATACTCTGTAATGTTTTCTGGTCGGACGAACCGGATGAAGCAAAAAAATTCAGAAATATGGGTATAGACTGCATACTTACAAACGATTATCTTCAAATAAAGAATGCATTAGAATAAAAATTCGGTTTTGACTTTTTTAATTCCTTTTATGTATTGCGTTAAAAAATAATAGAAACAAATAGTTTTTTTGACAAATATTTTCATCTATAATTTTGATAAAAAAGTATAAAATAACTTTGCAAACGCAAACGAAAAGGAGTTGAAAAAACAATGGCACAGAGCAACAACAACGGAATGGTACCTGAGGCAAGAGATGCACTCAACCGTTTCAAGATGGAAGCAGCTTCTGAGGTAGGCGTAAACCTTAAGCAGGGTTACAACGGCGACCTTACTGCACGTGAAGCAGGCTCAGTAGGCGGTCAGATGGTTAAAAAGATGATCAAATCCTACGAACAGAATATGAGATAACTTTTTTTGAATTATAACCGTCCTGATGAAATATTGTCGGGACGGCTTTTAATTTTGTTTTCTGACGAGATTATATTCATCTCCGTTTTCAAAATACGGACAGTCCGAATAGGAACCTCCCATGAATTTTTCCATTTCATCCATGTCAAGATTTATGTCGCAAACGTAATTTTCGCTTTCGTAGTCGTAACTGTAATTTGCACAGAATTCACATTTTGATGCCATTTGTCTCACCTTAATTGTACCGTATTATCCTAAAACAGATTTATTTCTGCAATATTATACAATTTATTGAAATGAATTACAACATGTATGATAAAAAATATTGATAAAAATAAAAAGTGTGGTATAATATAATCAGATAATTGTATGTCAGGGGGTAGTTTAATGAATATTTTGCTCGGTAAAGTAATTCCGATTGTTTTGTCTGCACTTATTACCGTATCGTCAATGGGGCTCGGCAATGCTGATTACATACAAAAAATAATAAAATTTCTTTCAAATGAAGAGAATATCATTAAACTTTATTCTCTCGGTGAAGATGAAATTTCATACGACAAAAAGTCGGATTTAGATTATGTTAATGATATTATTCTCGTTTATTTTGCATCGGGAACTTCTGACGAAAGACGGAAAGAAATTATCAGAACCGTTGACGGTGAATATGCGGGGGAAATAAGTGTTTTAGACCAGTGGCAAATCAGGGTAAAGGAAAATTCCGTTTCGGGACTTAATGAAATTTGCAATAAACTTGAAAAAATCGAAGATGTTGAAGCGGCTTCAATAGATATTTTAGCACAGACAAATCTTGCCCCTCAATATATCCCCAAGGATAAATGGGGTAACGCAACGTGGAATTCTCCCGAATATGCCGGCGGATATAACTGGTCGGTGGAATGTGTTGATGCCGTAGGTGCGTGGGATTATAAGGATTATTTTAAAAAAGAGGTTAATATCGGCGTTGTTGATGTAAACATTGATAATCTTCATGAAGATTTAGAGGGACGTGTATTTTTCTCAAACGATAAAAAGGGTATAACCAAAGATTTTGACGACGGAAGCCACGGTACACAGGTTTGCAGTGTTATTTCCGCTATTCCCGATAATACTATCGGTCTTACGGGTATTGCTCTTAATTCAAAGGTTTATGCCTATGATTGGAGAGTTAATGCTGTTTTTGACACTCTTTCCACGATTATGGCGGGTTTTACAAGTTGTGTTGACGAGGGTAAATGTAAAATCGTTAATTTCTCCATCGGTGCGACTGATTCAAACTGTTCTTCCATAGAGGTTGCGGCATACGATAAAAATGTATGTGCCACAATGGCGAAGCTTATTGATGCCGGATATGATTTTCTCGTGGTACAGTCTGCCGGTAACGGTGATGTAAACGGAAACGGCGTTGATGCGGTCAATAACGGTCTTTTCTGCGTTATCGGTGAAAGTTCGGCATCCTCCGCTTATTCCAAAAGATATAAGGAATTTAAGAAAAGGGTTCTTATTGTGGGTGCCACAAATTCAAGTAACCATAAGGTTTCCTGGTCAAATTACGGAGATAAGGTCGAAATATATGCACCCGGTCAAAGTGTTTATATGGCTTCCGCTTCAAAATTCGGTTCCGGCAGTTATGTAACTTCAAGCGGAACGTCTTTTTCCGCACCTATTGTTTCTGCGGTGGCAGGACTTATCAGTTCCGTTAATCCCGATCTTAATGCGGAAAGCATTAAGAATATAATTTGTGATGCGAAAAATTCAACCTTTTCCGTTTACGGCGGATACGGAAATATTGTGGATGCACGTCTTTGCACTCTTGCCGCCATTGAAACATTGCCCAAAGCGGATTATACAGGGCTTGATGAAGCGTTGAAATCAGTTCCGGAATATGAGCAATCACGTTATACGACCACCACATGGAAAAGATATGCGGATGCTTTGACTGCGGCACGGAATGTTGACAGAAATCTTTTAGCAGAGGATCAGACGAAAATTGATATTGCAAAAACCAACCTTGTAAATGCTTTTAACGGTCTTGTTCTTCTTGCGGATTATTCCGAATTGAATAAGGCGATAGAAAGTGCATCTCTTCTTAAAAGTGATGATTATTTTAACTTTTCTTCCTTTTCTTCCGCATTGACTGCGGCAAGGCGTATAGCAACTTTGCAAATACCCATCACTCGTCAGGGCGATATTGACAGTGCCGTAGAAAGGCTGGAAACGGCGAAGAAAAATCTCATTAAAACCGAAACATATTTTGCGGAAAATGTGAATGTTAAGAAAGGTACGGTAATTGATAACGGCTGTTATATGATGTACGGTTTCAGGGAGGATATGACAGCATCCGATGTGGGAGATTATATAACATTTTCCAACGGAGCGGGATTTTATGCCGAGGCAAATTCCGACGGAATAATCGGTACGGGAAGTAAAATCACTTTAACTCAAGGTGAATTGAAATTGAAAACATATCCTGTTATTATTTTCGGAGATGTTAACGGAGACGGAAAATGTAACGGGGATGATGCCATAATCGTTAGCCTGATTTCCTGCGGAAAGATAGATAAATCTTCGTTAAGTTCCGCTGTTCTTCAGGCGGCGGATTGCAATAATGACGGAAAAATTGATGATAAAGATGTGGATTTATTGGCAAAATCCGGAGTTTTTGCCGAAAAGGTGAATCAGTCAAGATAACTATTTTCTTAAACAGGACGTGAAAAAATGAATTGGCTTTGGCAAGGAAAAAATGATGTTGTTTTTAAGACTTCAGAAAGAAAACACAGAGAAAAAATCAGAAAAAATATCATCGTTTTTACATGCTCTGCGGTGGTACTGATTTTGTTTGCGATTTTTGTTATAATGTGGTCATACGATTTTAAAATTTCAAATGCGATCAGTGATTCCGGCGGAAAGATAGAAGAAAATGTTGATGAAACCGATGATTTGCCCATCGTTTCCGGCAGTGCAAAATTTATGTTTTTCATTTCCGATGATATAAAAGAAAATTTGCTTTCTTTATCCGTTGTGAATGTTGACCTTGATAAGAATAAAATCACGGTTATGTCAATACCCGTAAACGAAAAAATATTTGTGAGGAATGAAAAAGAAATTTCTCCCTCAAAGTGTTATGTAAATTACGGTGCAGAGGAATTACGCAGCGAATTGGAAGTATGTTTAGGTACTGAAATTCAAAAATATTACGGTTGCCTTGAAGGAAATTTTGAAAGTATAGTCGCAAATTTCAATGAGTTTGAATATACCTTTAAACGAAATTATACCCTTAAACATAACGAGGACACCTTTAATATTTCAAAGGGAAATAAAAAATATACCGATTCCGAACTTCTGAAAATTCTCACTTATAAAGGTTTTGATAATGAAGAGAAAATCAAAGGAGAAGTATTTTCTTCAATGTTAAAGCAGTATCTTAACGAAAACACTTCCGCAAATTCGTCTGTGATTTTCACAAATTTAATCGGTGTGGGTGAAAGCGATATTTCCGTAGTGGATTTTGCTGATGAAAAAAGTGCAATCATTTATCTTTCAAGCAATAAGGTTAAAAAAACATTTAATGTTGTAACCGATTTGGATTATTTTAATGAGGCAGAAAACTGAAATGAGAAAATTTCTTAAATCTCTGTTTTTTGTTTTTATTGCGGTTGTTGTAATTTTTTCCCTGTGGCTTTTTTCGGATAACGGCGAAAAAGAAGTTTATCAAACTCCCGAAAACACAATTACGGATTTTCATTATTCTCTTTTGAATGACAATGAAAAAATCGCATACGAGTTGATAACAAAAAATATTTATTCTTTCCCCGAAACAATAGCAATACCGAAGTTGTCCGAAGATGAATTGCTGAATGTGTATGAGGCTGTCTTGCATGATGATGAAGAAATTTCATTTTTAAAGGATTCATGCAGTCTGAAAATTGCGGGAAAGGTCTGTCTTTTTGTCCCGGATTATTATATGAGCCGGGAAGAATTTGAAAAACAAAAGGCGGAAATCGAAAAGGTCAGAGATGAGATAATTATAAAATCATCCGCTCTCCCGAATGATTATCAGAAGGAGAAATTTGTTCACGATTATATAATAAACAACTGCAAATATGTTGAAAAAACAGGGGAGGACTATTCCTATATATACGGCTGTCTGATTAAGGGCGAAGCCTCCTGCGAAGGATATTCACGCAGTACAATGTATCTTCTGAAATCTTTGGGGATCGAAAGCCGTTTCGTTTTCGGAGAGGTTGAAAAAAACGGTAAAAATACAGGTCATGCATGGAATACGGTGAAACTTGATGAAGAATGGTATCATCTTGATGTAACATGGGACGATACGGATAAATTTATTTCCTATACCTATTTTAATTTAAGTGATGACAGTATGATGATGTCAAGAAAAATTGATGAAGAATATCGGGGATTTTGTCTGACGGATAAAATGAATTATTTCAGGGTAAACAAAGTGTATTTTTCATCCTATTCCGAGGATGATTTTCACCGTTTGACCGATTATTTATTGAGACAGGTTGAAACTTCAAACGATTATTTTTCCGTTTCCTTTGACAGCGAAAATTCATTTACGGATTGGAAAAATCATCTTGTAACAAATCAGGAAATTTATAAAGTTATTGATAATGTCAACCTTTTGTCAAGAAAAAGAATAAAAACAAATTCAATGATTTTTTATCAGGATGATAAAAACTTTGTGTTGACTTTTAAAATTGATTATGAATAAAAACAACAAGGGGCTGTCGCATTTAAGTGCAGAAAGCGTTTTCTTTGTCCCGAAGGCGTACATAGGTACGTCGAGTGGGCAAAAAAACGTTTAGAAAAGCAAAATGACATAACAATCAAATGAAATAATCATAAAAAAGACGGTTATA
>JAZUKF010000064.1:0-3336 GCA_045643165.1 Acutalibacteraceae bacterium
GTAAATACTGATTATATCAGCGGAAAAGAATTGGAGATGCTGGGACTTGTGAAAGGCTCCACCATACAGACAAAAAATATCGGCAGAGATATTACTCAGGCTTTTAAAACTCTCGTGGGCGGAGAACTTCAGGCATATAACGACATGATGAACGAGGCAAGAGCGATTGCCACAAAAAGAATGGTAACGGAAGCGGAAAATTTAGGAGCGGATGCCGTTGTCAATATCAGATACGCATCCTCTGCGGTAATGCAAAATGCCGCCGAGGTTATCGCCTACGGAACGGCGGTTAAATTTGCAAACAAATAGTATTCAGTCGTTTTGCACAGACCGAAAAGCAAACTAAAATATATTATTAAAAGACGGTTATAAAAGAAAGTTTTATCTTTTATAACCGTCCTTTTTTCGTAATTATTTAATTATATCATTTTGCTTTTCAAAACGCTTTCTGCATCTAAATACAACAGCCCCTTTTTAAAAATTATTTTAATACTTCTTCTTTAATCTTGAAATGTTGAGGCATTCCGTTTTTCATTCTGATAACTCTCTCTCCCTGAATAAGGGGCAGGAAATAATCCACGGCACTTTTTTTGACGTTGGTGTGGTCGGACGTTATCCAGTCTTTCGGAAAAAGCCGTTCTTTGTTGGCGACTTTTTCGGCAGGGACTGAAATAATATCAACTATGTACGGCTTATTACTGATTCTTTTGAATGCCATCATTTCGCCCGTTTTACCGGAAAGAGCCGCCTCAACTCCGGCAGCACCTATTTGGCATGACTCGTTAATGTCTGTTTCGGAACAAATATGGGATGAACATCTTTGCATAACATTCAATTCGATTGAACGTACCTTGCAGCCGATTTTTTCTCTGATAACATTTTCAAGTTGCTTTCCTATTCCGGAAAGGTATTCATGTCCGAAATTATCGGTAACTCCTGAACGAAAACCGTCTTTGTTCGTCATTATACCCTCGGAGACCGCAATTACAACCGCTTTGTGTTTGGCTTGCTCACGTCTGACATCTTCAACAAATTTGTCTATGTCGAAATCGTCTTCGGGAAGATAAATCAGATGAGGAGCATTTATACCGTTTGCACATATCACACAAGTTGAGGCGGTGAGCCAGCCTGCATGACGTCCCATAATTTCAATGATTGTTACGGATTCAATGCTGTAAACAGAACTGTCGCAAACAATTTCCTGTACGGTTGTTGCAACGTATTTTGCGGCAGAACCGAAACCGGGAGTATGATCCGTTTCACATAAATCATTGTCAATAGTTTTGGGTATTCCGATTATTCTCACATCTTCTCCGTGGCTTTCGGCGTATAAAGATAATTTCATTACCGTATCCATGGAATCGTTTCCGCCGATATACAGGAATACTTTTATGTTGTGCTTTTTGAAACAGTGCATAATATCTTTATATACTTTTTCATTTTCATTAACAGGAGGAAGTTTGTAACGGCATGAACCGAGTACCGTTGACGGTGTTTGCTTTAACAGTTCCATATCCTCGTTGCTTGTGATAAAATTTTTCAGGTCAATAAGATTGTCTTTTATTATGCCTTCAATTCCGTTAACGGAACCGAAAACAGCATCAATTTCCTGAGTCTTTAAAGCCTGAGCAAACGCCCCCACAAGAGAAGCGTTTATGGCACATGTAGGACCGCCGGATTGTGCAATGGCTATATTCATAAATAAGAATCCCTTCATTTTATTAAATACGTTGTTTTGAAATAAATCTCTTATTTTTATTGTACCATATTTCTACAACAAATGCCATAGTTTATGGTTAATTTTTTCTTGCTTGTGAAGTGAAAATATGATATACTCTATCGAAAATAAAATTTGAGAGCGGATGAAAATGAAAGAGAAAATACTGAAACCTTCGGTGCTTGTGCCGATAGCGGTTATGGCGGTTCTGATTTCCGCATCCGGGATAATATTTCATCAGAACTTTTTGAGAATGACACCGCTTTACATATCGCTTTTTGTAATGGTTCTGTCGGCACAGGTCAGCCGTTATTCCTATCTTTTAGGCGGACTGAATTCAATAATTTATGCTGTGATTTACCTTTACTACGGCTTGTATGCCGTGGCGGCACAGGCGTTTTTCTTTTCGTTCCCTATGCAGATCATCACATTTTTCAGGTGGAAAAAACATTCCGAAAAGGATAATGTGAAGTTTAAAAGAATGAATGTTTGTCAGATAGTTCTTTGCGTTGTCGCATATTGCGTTGCGTGGATCGGGGCATTTTTCCTTTTGAAAAAAGCGGGTTCGGTTTATGCCGTACTTGATAATACTTCATCACTGCTGGGCATTTTCATTTCCGTGATAACCGTATTCGCCTATATCGAATATACCTATATGATGATTCCGTCGGGAATAATCAACATATTATTAAACATTCAGGTCGTTTTGAATACACCGGAGCAAATGCCTTTTCTGATTTTTTCGGTTTATTCGTTGATTTGCGTTTCTTTTCATTTCGTCAATGCACGGAAAATATATAAAAGTCAAAATGAATGATTTTTTCTGTTGAAATAAGATTTTTTATATGTTACAATAAATGTATTAAATTTCAGGAGATGATTATTATTAAAAAAAGTGTAAGAATAATTGCAGGTACTTTGGCGGTATGTTCCGCATTGTTATTTTTATGTTCATGCGGAAATAAGGAGAAAACAAAGGAAACCGCCGGTGAAGAGTACACCACAACGGAAAATGTTGAGAATACAACAAAAGAGAAAACCACAAAGGAACAAACAACAGCCGAAGCAACAACGGAGGAAACAACGGCTGAAACGACAACGGTTAATTCCGCTGCCGGTTATGTATATGTACCGCATAATGGTACTCCGAAGCTGCCTACCAAAATTGATGCCCGTGATATTCCGGAATATGTACAGTTGATGACTCTTCTTGACGGAGCATCAACATCGTATTATCCTTGTGATTATGATAAAACACAATTTACTGTTTCCGTAAAAGGAAACCCGAAGCCGTTTTTGAACGGTCAGTTTTCTTATCCTACAGTTTACGGATGTGATTATAATCAGTATCCCGGAGGAAAAGCAAAGTTTGACGAAAAAGATGATCTGTTGTGTACGATAAAAAAGGAAAAACTGATATGGATCTCCGAAAACATTTTTAACTGTACAAGGGAAGCAACGGAAAAAGCAATAAAGGAATTGGTTGCTGAGAGAAGTAAATATGAAAACAGCAAAATAACCGTAAAAGACAACGGCGATATTACTTTCCGTGGCGGTTGTGATTCCGGATACGGTTGCAATATAATTGATTTTATCGTTAAGGGTGATTATTATTATTT
>JAZUKF010000065.1:0-16393 GCA_045643165.1 Acutalibacteraceae bacterium
CAATGACAAAACCTTTTGCTTTAAAGTATTGTTTGTTTGTTCTTTTAATGAATTTACCCATTGTATTATTCTTTAATTTCATCTTTGCTTCTTCAATAAAACAAAGTAAAGATATTTTTAAAAAAATTGTTTTTATTTCGAGTATTTGTGTTCCGCTTCTTCTGATACCCAGTTGTATAATGGGTGTGGATTGGAACCGCTGGTTTGCTTCCGTAATCAACTCACAGTTTATTATTATTTTCTACCTTCTTTTCAGAAAAGAAGATGTAATAACCGAAGCATCGAATAAGGTTGTTCGTTTTGTAAAAGGACATTCCGTTTTATTCATTTTTATTTTAATCTTTTTAGCTGTTATCACTAATTCTATGGCTTCGGGAATATTTTTCCATATAATTGACGGAAAAAATCACATGGCATTTTTCAGAAAATATTTAGGAGAATATACAACACCCTTTTCTCAAAATGCAATAGGAACTTACTATTCAATAACGTAAAATATATTTTAACAATAAACAAATAAATGGAGTGATAAAAATATGGCAAAAGAATCATTAAACGAAAAGATAAATCCGCTGAAAAAATTCTACAAACTTTTTGAAACGGAAATCGTAGTTTTTATTTTTGTTGTTTTAAGATTTTTCTTTAAAAACATCACAGAGCCGGTAAGGTATTTCAGAACGGGACATATAACCTTCGGAAGTACCGAAAAAAATATTATTATCGGTTTTATTATTGTATTCATAATCAGTTTTATCCTTGCGATAATAACAGGTTCAATGATGAAAAAATATGATGACGATGAAAGGAAACCTTTAATTCTCGCCATTGCATTTTTCTATGCCTGTCCCGCCTCTTTACCTTACATTTATTCCATCGACTCGGTTGAAGGCTTCAAATTACTGTTACCTTTCCTGCTTTTTATAACGGCAGTTTTTGTTATTGACATAAAATACGTTAAATGGATAACGCCGATTATATGCTTCGTATTTTTCTATAATGCGGAAAGTTTCTCCGATTCCACCACCACTTTGTATGAAAGTTTCAACAAATACGGACTTATTTACTTCCCGGCAATATTGATGCTGATTTTAACAGGCTGTTTCGGTTTTGAAGAAATTAACGATACGGTAAAAAAGAAAAAACAAACTTCAGGAAAAATAAATGTTGAAAATATCGCACTTTTATCATCAAGTGCCGTTGCGGGAATAGTATCTTTCCTTCTCTTTAACTTAAAGAGTGATACAACTAACCAAGCAGATGCCATTGAATATCTCATGTTCGGACGCACCGTGGGATTTTCTCTTATCGTCTGCATACCGGCGGTAATTCTTTTAGGCTATATCTGGTATAAATCATTTAAAAACGGTTTTTCGCCTGTTATCCCCGCTTCAATTCTTGTCATTACGTTAATCATATTGTTTATTGTTAACGCAAAGAAACAAAATGAAATATTGGTTCCCATGTTTCTCATTTCACAATTTACCGCAATATACGGTTTGTTGAAGAAAAAAAGCAGTGCTGTATTCAACGCACTTGCGGATGTTGAAGATTTCTTCTCCGATAAAATAGCAATATTACTTATCATTCTTATGGTTATGGCTTCGTTTTCCAATGTTACATCTGAGTATATTTCTACCTGGTTCCAGCGTTTTATGTCCTATGTTCCGTTTTAATAAAATCCATAGATAAAGCTGATTTTATATCGGCTTTATTTATTTTCGGTCGGTGAAAAAATGAGTAAAAAGTCAAAATCTTTATCAGCATTAAAAGCTGCATTTCCCCATACAATTCCGATTTTTGCGGGCTTTTGGTTTCTCGGACTTGCCTACGGTATATATATGAACGTATCAGGGTTCAGTTTTGTTTATCCCATGATAATGAGTGCCGTCGTTTTCGGCGGTTCACTTGAATTTCTTATGGTAACAATGCTTCTTTCCCCTTTTGCTCCCGTGCAGACTTTTATTATGGCACTTCTTATTCAGGCAAGACATTTATTTTACGGAATTTCAATGCTTGATAAGTATAAAAATGCGGGGAAGAAAAAATGGTATCTTATCTTCGGCATGTGTGATGAATCATTCTCCGTAAACTATACCGCAGATATTCCGAAAGATGTTGACAAAGAACTGTTCATGTTCTGGGTTACACTGCTCAATCATTTTTATTGGTTTTCCGGTTCAACATTAGGCGGTCTTTTAGGCTCCTATATCAAATTCAACACTAACGGAATTGAATTTGTAATGACATCCATGTTTGTGGTAATCTTTATGAATCAATGGGAAAAAGAAAAAAATCATTATTCGGGGATTATAGGTCTGCTATGCAGTGCTGTTTGTTTAATAATATTCGGTGCTGATAAATTCATAATACCCGCAATGATAAGTATATCATCTCTTCTGTTTCTTTTCAGAAAACCGATTGAAAGAGAGGGCGGCTTATCATGACATTAACTCAAAGAATTATCACCATTTCTCTCTGTGTTCTTGCAACGGTACTGACAAGATTTTTACCCTTTATACTGTTCTCCTCCGAAAAACCCGCACCGGAATTTATCCGTTATTTAGGAAAAGTTTTGCCCTGTGCAATATTCGGTATGCTTGTTATCTACTGTCTTAAAGATGTTAATGTATTAAGGGGAAATCACGGTATTCCCGAGCTTATCGGAATTGCCGTTACGGCAGGACTTCAGAAATGGCAGAAAAAAACTCTCCTTTCCATTGCCGGCGGAACGGCAGTTTATATGATTTTGATACAATTTGTTTTCAAATAATTTCGAGGTGGAAAAATGGAAATCAGAAAGGCATGTACGGAAGATGCAAAGGATATTCTGAAAATCTATTCTCCCTATGTGGAAAATACGGCAGTATCCTTTGAATATGATGTTCCGTCATTAACAGAATTTAAAGCACGTATTAAAAATACATTGGAAAAATATCCTTATTATGTGGCGACTGAGCAGGGCAAAATAATCGGCTATGCTTACGCAGGAGCATACAGAACAAGAAAAGCATATCAGCACTGTGCCGAAGCATCAATTTATATTGATGAAAAATATCATTTAAAAGGTGTCGGGAAAAAATTATACGAGAAATTGGAAGAAACTCTGAAACTTCAGGGTATCACAACCCTTTATGCATGCATCACGTTTTGCGAGAGAAAAAATGATGAATATTTATCTGACGGAAGTATTCATTTCCACGAAAAAGCTGGATATAAACTTGTGGGGAAATTCAACGGTTGCGGTTACAAATTCAGCAGATGGTACGGTGTAATCTGGATGGAGAAAAAACTTTCGGATGATACTTTCCCGGAAAAATTTATACCATTCAGCCACCTTAATTTGCAATAAATAAATCCGGAATAAAGAATTGAAAAATTCAAATATAAATGTTATAATCAAATAAAAATAAACTTAAAATTTTTTTGAAAGAAGGAATGGTTATGGGACTTATCAAAGCCGGAGCAGGTGCACTTGGCGGAACATTGGCAGACCAATGGAAAGAATATTTTTATTGCGATTCACTTGCACCTACCGTTCTTATGACAAAAGGTCATAAAAAAACATCATCACGTTCTTCAAATACAAGAGGAAACGATAACATTATTTCCAACGGAAGTGTAATAGCAGTTGCCGACGGACAATGTATGATTATCGTTGAGCAGGGCAAAATCGTTGAGGTTTGTGCCGAGCCGGGAGAATTCACCTACGATACCTCTACCGAACCCAGCATTTTTGCAGGTTCTCTCGGAGAAGGTATCAAAGAAACATTTAAAACAATAGGCAAGCGTTTCACCTTCGGCGGCGATACCGCAAAGGATCAGCGTGTTTACTATTTCAACACAAAGGAACTTATTGATAATAAATTCGGCACACCTAACCCTGTTCCTTTCAGGGTTGTTGATGCAAATATCGGACTTGATATTGATGTTTCCCTCCGTGCATCGGGTATTTATTCTTATAAAATAGTAAATCCCCTCCTTTTCTACACTAATGTTTGCGGAAATGTTGAAGATGAATATACAAGAGATACTATTGATACACAGTTAAAAACTGAATTTATAAGTGCCCTTCAACCTGCTTTCGGGAAACTTTCCGATATGGGACTTCGTCCCAATCAAATCATTCAGCATAACAAAGAACTTGAAGATGCAATGAATGAAACCCTTTCCGGTAAATGGGAAAACCTCAGAGGATTAAAGGTTATCACCGTTTCATTGGGAAGCGTAACACTTCCGGAAGAGGATGCGGAACTTATTAAGAAAGCACAGCAAGCCGCAATTTACCGTGATCCCACCATGGCGGCGGCAACTCTTACAGGTGCTCAGGCGGACGCAATGAGAGCTGCGGCATCAAACTCAAACGGTGCAATGGCAGGATTTATGGGTATGGGTATGGCAATGAATGCCGGAAACGCTATGAATACTCAAAATCTCTATGCAATGGGACAGCAAAATAACGCCCCGTCTCCCAAACAGCAACAGGGTTGGAAATGCAGCTGCGGAAATATCGCAACAGGTAATTTCTGTACGGAATGCGGTTGTAAAAAACCTGAAAATGACGGCTGGACCTGTTCCTGCGGAACTGTAAATAAAGGTAAATTCTGTCAGAATTGCGGTGCAAAAAAGCCGGAAGAAGCCCCGTTATATAAGTGTGATAAATGCGGTTGGGAACCGGAAGATCCCCATCATCCTCCGAAATTCTGTCCCGAATGCGGAGATACATTTGACGAAAACGATATAAAATAATTTTCAGGAGAATGTCATGAGTACTATTATTGAATATAAATGTCCTGCTTGCGGAGGAACACTTGAATTTGATGTGGCTCTGCAAAAAATGAAATGTCCCTACTGCGATACGGTAACAGACGTTGAGGATTTAATATCAAAAGATGAAGTGCTGAATGACGGAAACATTGACGTTAATTCTCTTCCCGAAAATGAATTTTCATGGAAAAGCGAAATCGGTAATTCATGGGAAAAAGAAGAAACGGAAAAAATGTCTGTTTTCATCTGTAAATCCTGCGGCGGTGAAATTGTAGGAGATGAAAATACAGGTGCAACAGAATGTCCTTACTGCGGAAATCAGGTTGTTTTCAGCGAACGGTTCGGCGGCGGATTAAAACCGGATTACGTTATCCCATTTAAACTCACCAGGGAACAGGCAAAAGATAACTATAAAAAGCATATTGAAAAAAAATTCCTTCTTCCCAAATTATTCAAGCAGGAAAATCATATTGATGAAATCAAAGGTATTTACGTTCCTTTCTGGCTTCATTCTTCAAAAGTAAATGCCTTTGCAAGATTTGATGCGGAAAAAATACGTACATGGAGCGACTCAAACTATGAATATACCGAGGTTACCACATACGATGTTTTCCGTTCGGGAAAGATGAATTTTAACAATATACCCGCCGACGGTTCAAGCAAAATGCCTGACGATTTAATGGAATCCGTGGAGCCCTTCGATTTTTCCGAAGCGGTCCCGTTTCAGTCGGCATATCTTGCGGGATATTTTGCGGATAAATATGACGTTGACGAAAAAGAAACGGAAGAACGTGTCAATGAAAGGCTTCGCCAAAGCACAATAGATGTTTTACGTGATACCGTTGTGGGATATACAAATGTATCAAATTTCGATCCCGGTATTTTCCGTAAAAAAATGAATAAAATGGATGAAACATCCTACGATGATCCCTTTGCAAATACAAACACCGAGGGAAGCGGAGTCAGTATGACAGAGGGAAATATCAAGTATGCCCTTTATCCCGTTTACCTCCTTTCCTCCACATACAAGGGTGAAAAATATACCTTTGCCATGAACGGACAAACAGGAAAATTTGTCGGTAATCTTCCCATGGATAAAACAAAAAGAAATATTACCTTTGCAGGATTGTTTGCGGGATTAACTGCATTGTCAACGGTTCTGTTATGGCTGTTTTCAAGATAAGGAGGAGTTGACATGAAAAAGGTTTTATCGGTTTTCTTAATAGTTTTTTCCCTCCTTATTACGGTAAACATTTTTGCATTTGCACAAAACGGTGATAAACCGCTTTTGATTGACAATGCAAATCTTCTTGATGAAACGGAAAAAGAGTCTCTTGAAAACAGACTTTCGGAAACTGCCGAAGAAGAAAAATTTGATATTGTTATTCTTACAACCACCACCCTTGACGGAAAAGATGCCGAAACATACGCCGATGATTATTATGATTATAACGGTTACGGTTACAGCGACACAAATGACGGCTGTATTTTGCTTGTATGCGTAGGTGAACAGAATAAATATCATATTTCCACCACGGGAAAAGTAATTGATTTGATAGACAACGGTGAAATCGACTCTATCGGTGAAATGATAGTTCCCTATCTTTCGGACGGAGAATTTTCAGAGGCTTTCAACACCTTTATTGACGAGGTTACTTTCAGTACCGCAGACAGCGGTGATAAATTCTTTTACGGTCTTCCGACAGACAATGCCGAAAAAAACGTCGGCTTTAACTTGAAACATCTCGGTATCGGAGCGGTAATCGGATTGATAATTGCGTTTGTCGTTATAAAAATTCTCGAAGGTCAGTTGAAATCCGTTTCTCCTAAAGCTTCCGCAAACGATTATCTTGAAGAAAACAGTCTTGTTATCACCGGCAGATATGACAGATTTGTGGGCAGACATGTTACAAAAACAAAAATTCAGAAAGAAAGCAGTTCTTCAGGTTCATCAACTCACACCGGTTCTTCAGGCACAAGCCACGGCGGAGGCGGAGGAAGTTTCTGATTTCTTCTGATAATTTCAAATATACGAGGAGTAATAAAAATGAATGTTCCTTCTGCCGTAAAAAAACATACGGATGAATACTATAAAAAAATATCGGAATATAACGGTAAACTTGCCGAACTGTATCGCAACTGCTATACAAGTACGATTGATACAGCATTGAAAGAAACGGATGACGGTTCGATTTTCGTATTGACCGGTGATATTCCCGCCATGTGGTTGAGAGATTCCACCGCACAGGTTTCCCATTATATTCCCTTGGCTGATGACAAAGAAGTTGCTTCAATAATAAAAAAAGTAATCAAACGTCAACTTAAATATATCAATATTGACGCTTATGCAAATGCCTTTAATGAAGAAGACAACGATAACGGTCATAAAACAGATATGCCGAAAAAACTACCCTGGGTTTGGGAAAGAAAATATGAAATAGATTCTCTTTGTTATCCCATGCGGTTGATTTATCTGTATGTTAATAAAACAGGAGACCGCTCGGTACTTGAAAATGATTTTATTCCGGCTGTGGAAAAAATATTAAATGTTTTTGAAACGGAACAGTATCATTTTGAAAAGTCGGATTATTCGTTTATCAGAATGAGAGAGGGAAAACTCAGAGAACTTCACCCGGACGGCAGAGGCTATCCCGTAGAATATACCGGTATGACATGGTCCGGTTTCCGCCCCAGCGATGATGAGTGCGAGTACGGTTACTATATTCCGGGAAATATGTTTGCAACGGTTGAACTGAAACATATTATTGAACTTCTCCCTAATGACCGTAAAGATTTAAAAGATCGCTGTGAAAAACTTCGTAAAGAAATAAGAAACGGTATTGAAAAATACGGCATTATCGAAAATGAAAAATTCGGAAAAATCTATGCCTGTGAAGTTGACGGACTCGGAAATTACCGTGCTTTTGACGATGCAAATGTACCTAATCTCATATCCGCACCTTACCTGGGCTACTGTGATAAAGATGATGAGATTTACAAAAACACAAGAAAATTCATTCTTTCAAAGGAAAATGATTATTATTATTGCGGAAAATTTGCAAAGGGTGTAGGAAGTCCTCATACACCGGAAAATTACATCTGGCATATTGCACTTTCCATGCAGGGCTTAACCTCCGCCAGCAAGGATGAAAAGCGTGAACTTCTTGAAATGTTTATAAATACCGATGCCGGAACAGGTCATATGCACGAGGGATTTTTTGCTGATAATCCGAATGAATTTACAAGAAAATGGTTTACCTGGTCAGATTCTCTTTTTGCGGAATTTGTTGAAAAATGCGTAAATGACGGAACAATATAATTAAAGAGGAACAATAAAATGCCTAAAATAAGTGTGATCATCCCCGTTTATAACGGAGAAGATTTTGTGGAAAGATGTTTGAACAGCGTTTTAAAACAAACCTTTTCCGATTATGAAATTATAATCGTAAATGACGGAAGTACCGATAACTCCAAAAAAATATGTGAAGAATTTGCATACGAAAACAGTAATATCAGAGTTTTCAATAAAGAAAAGAATTGCGGTCATGCCCCTGCAAGAAATACAGGAATTGATTTAGCTTTTGAAAGCGACAGCGAATGGATAACCTTCATTGACTGCGATGACTGGATTGACGAGCATTTTCTTGAATACCTTTATAATGCCGCAACTGAGAAAAATGTTGATATCAGCCTTTGCGATTTTATAAGGTCTGTTTCAGAAAATGATGTTGATACCGATATCAGATATGAACCGGTTTTATATTCTCCGGAGGATTTTTGGTGTGAAAACAGGATAACCGCAACAATTCCCTGTGCAAAACTTTTCAAAAAAACAATATTCAATTCCGTTCGCTGGCCGAACAGAGTACATGATGATGAATTTCTCACATATAAACTCCTGTTTCAATATAACCAAATCGCAGTATTAAAATCAAAAATGTATTGCTATTACTATAACGAAAACAGCGTTATGGTTTCCACCTGTTCTCCGAAAAGAATTGACAGTATTTATGCCGTAAAAGAAAGACGTGAATATTTCAGAGAAAACAATTTCAAAAAGGCGGCGGAACTTGACGATAAACTTTATCTGCCCGCTTTATATGACTTTGCATTATTCCTTTCAAAAATGAAAAAAGACTATAAAAAGCAATACAGATTTCTGTTAAAAGAGTTGAGAAGAGAACTTAGACAAAACGGGGAAAAATACGGATTTACCAAAGAAAAAAATGAATATTTGTATATTTTCGCTTTCCCCGGTTACAAGGTTAAATATATAATCAAAAAAGGTCTTAATAAAATCTTCAAATAACTTTTTCGGCAAAAACTCACGAAAAGTTTTTGCCGTTCTGTTTTATAAAAAGAAAATTATGAACAAAAATTACAATAGATTTTATTTATGTTAAAAAAAAATACATACAAATTCGGAAAAATAAGGTATAATATATATATCAATGAATTTCAAAGGAGAGATCAATATGGCAAGTGAGAAAATTCTTATTGTAGACGATGACTTAAACATCTGTGATCTTCTTAAACTTTATCTTGAAAAAGAAGGTTTCACAACCGTTATCGCAAACGACGGTCCGAAAGCGATTTCCGCTTTTCAGAACGAACAGCCTGCTTTGACACTTCTGGATATAATGCTTCCCGGTATTGACGGCTGGCAGGTTTGCAGAGAAATAAGAAAAATTTCAAATAAACCGATTATAATGCTCACCGCAAAGGGCGAAACCTTTGATAAAGTTTTAGGACTTGAATTAGGTGCAGACGATTATATCGTCAAGCCTTTCGATGCAAAAGAAGTTGTGGCAAGAATAAAAGCCGTGTTAAGAAGAACATCTGCGGCAGCGACAGAACTTATTAAAGAAGTTCAATTCGATAAACTTTCCATAAACCTTACGAACTATGAACTTAAAGTAAACGGTGTTCAGGTTGATACTCCGCCGAAAGAGATGGAACTTATCTTCCATCTTGCAAGCAATCCCAACAGAGTTTATACAAGAGATCAGTTGCTCGATGAAGTTTGGGGATTTGACTATTACGGAGATTCCAGAACGGTTGATGTTCACGTTAAACGTCTGAGAGAAAAACTTGACGGAGTAAGTGATAAATGGGAACTTAAAACCGTTTGGGGTGTCGGCTACAAATTTGAAACAAAGTAATTTTCAGAGGAAGGTTATATTATGTCCGGAAGAAAAAGAATAAAAAGGTCTTCCACTTTCCGAAGATATTTCATCAGTATTTTCAGTGCAATTCTTGTTTCGTTCATAATATTAGGCATTTCCATGCTGGCTTTTGTTGCAGGATATTGGCAGCGTGAAACCGTGGAACGTATTCAATCAAATGTTCAGCATCTTTCACATCTTTCTTCACAGTATTTTGAACTTGAAATTGATGATAAATATCAAAATAATCCTACAATTATGTTGGCGTATTCTCTTTCCCTTGTTTCTCAATCATTGGGAAGCGGTGCGGATATTTATATCTGCAATCTTAACGGAGATATTATTCTTTGCCGTGATACGCTGAATGTTATTTCATCGGGTAATCCTAATCAAATATGTACCGAACATGCCGGTATGAAGGTTCCGTCTTCCGTTATTGAAAATGCGAAAAAGGGTAATTATAAATATGTGGGAAAAACCGATAAACTTAACAACAGTTTAAATCTTCTTGTGGGTGAGCCGGTAAAGGTCGGCGGTAAAACCATTGCTTTGATTATCTGCACGGAACCTGTTGAAGAAAATTTAAGTCCCTTTGTAGGTTCAATACTTAAACTGTTTTTGCTGTCCGCATTAGTGGCATTTGTTGTTTCCTTTATAGCGGTGTATATCGTTACCTATACGATTACAAATCCTTTAAGAAAAATGTCGCAGATTACAAAAAGTTATGCCCGAGGTGATTTCAACGAGCGAATTACCGTTAAAGGTCATAACGAACTGACGGAACTTGCGGATGCGTTCAACTCAATGGCACAGTCTCTTTCCGCACTTGAATATTCAAGAAGAAGTTTTGTTGCCAACGTATCCCATGAATTAAAAACACCCATGACTTCAATCGGCGGATTTATTGACGGAATACTTGACGGAACTATTCCGCCGGAAAAGGAAGAACATTATCTGAAATTAGTTTCCGGAGAGGTCAAACGCCTTTCAAGGCTTGTTTCATCCATGCTTAATTTATCGAAAATCGAAGCAGGTGAACTGTCATTAAACCCGAAGGAAATAGACCTTTCGGAATTGATTTTCAAAACAATGCTATCCTTTGAACAGCAGATAAATAATAAATCCATTGATATTACGGGACTTGATACCATGGATAATAATATAGTCAACGCTGACGAAGGATTGATTCATCAAGTGGTATATAATCTTATTGATAACGCCGTTAAGTTTACTCCCGAAGGGGGCTACATCAACGTAAGCGTTACGAGAACCGATGTAAATACTACCGTTGCCATAAAAAACAGCGGTCAGGGTATTGCACCGGATGAAATCAGAAGAATTTTTGAAAGATTTTATAAGGTGGATAAATCACGCAGTCTTGATACAAAAAGTACGGGACTGGGCTTATATATCGTTAAAAGCATTGTTGAAATGCACGGCGGAAGCGTTGAAGCAAACAGTGAAGTCGGTGAATATACGGAATTTAAATTCACTATTCCTAATTTATAAAATGTTAAAAACTTTAATATAATTTCTTTAAATAAATATTTTATTATTATTTCAATCATTACGATGTGAAAGGAAATGATATATATGGATGAGTTCAACAACAACCCCTTCAATAACAACCAAAACGATGAAGAGGAAAAAACAAACTCGGATAACGAAAATTATCAGGAAAGAAATGAGGAGCCCCGACAAAATCCCGAAAATAATTACGGAAATTCATACGGAAACTCCTATGGAAATTATAACTCACAAAGTTACACTCCTCCCAACTCAAACCAATATCAAAATAATAATAACGGTAATAATCCCAACAACGGAAATATTTTTCAAAACGGCACATACCGTTACGGAAACACATTTTACACTCAGCCTCAACCTGTTAAGAAAAAGAAAAACAAAGGCTTAATTGCATTGATAATCGCCGTCAGTGTTGTTGTGATTTTCTCGGTTGCATTTGCTTTCGGCTCGTTTCTCTCAGGCAAAAACGTATCCGGCACCGTAGAGGAGCAAAGTCCGGCAGGCGACAATGATACTGTTTTTGAAGCACAAAGCACTCCCAAGGCATCATCAAACGGCAAGGCACTTTCTTCAACCGATATAGCCAAAGTTGCCAGAGCATCCTCTGTGGGAATTCTTGTTTATTCCGAAAACACCGGATATTATCCCGGCTCATCCTCAACGGCAGGTGAAGGAACAGGTATTATCGCAACACGTTCCAAGGATAACAAATATACCTATGTTCTCACCTGTGCCCACGTTATTTCCTCAAGCGGAATAAAAGTTAAAATTCTTCTTGAAGACGGAACCACATACGATGCGGATATTGTGGGCTATGACGTTCAAACCGATGTGGGAGTTTTGAGAGTTAAAACAACAAAACTTACCTGTGCAACATTCGGAGAATCCGATGCACTTGAAGTAGGTGAAGAAGTTTATGCCGTAGGAAATCCCGGCGGTTCTGAATTTTTCGGTTCCGTAACAAAGGGAATTATTTCCGCAATCGGACGTTCAATCAACAACGATATCGGCTATACCATGGAATGTATTCAGCATGATGCCGCCATCAATCCGGGTAACTCCGGCGGTGCATTGCTTAACAATTTAGGACAGGTAATCGGCATTAACTCGTCAAAAATCGCCAGCACAGAATACGAAGGTATGTCATTCTCCGTTCCGATTAAAACGGCTCTTGAAATCGCTCAAAGTCTTATTAAAACCGGTTATGTTCCCAACAGACCGAAACTCGGTATCTCTTACAGTCTTGCAACCACCAACGGCACATACGCTATGATAGTTCAAATCAAAGGTCTCCCCTCAGGTTCGCTTATTATCAGAAACATTTCAAGCGACAGCGACCTCAAAAACAAGGGTGTCCAGGTGGGTGATATTATCACGGCGGTAAACGGCAAAAAACTTGATAAAGCAGATACTCTTCTTGACGTAATCGACAACAGTAAAGTCGGCACAAAAATCAAATTAAGCATTTGCAGAGTAAACACCGACTACACGCTGAAAGAATTTGACGTAACGGTAAAACTTGTTGAGGATAAAGGCTCAACGGCGGAAGAAGAAACAACCACCGCCATGAATCCCTTTGATTACTTTGAACAGTACGGTTTCGGTAATTAACAACAAAAATCTGTTCGGAGATTTTTCTCTGAACAGATTTTTTATATATAATATTGTAAAGATCTGAAAAAAATGTATAATATATTTGTATATTATTTCGAGGTGATATTTTGAAAGCAAAAATTTCTCCTTCCATGATGTGTGCGGATATTTGCAGAATAAAAGAAACGGTTGAAGAATTTGAAAAAAACAATATTGAATATCTGCATATTGACATTATGGACGGACATTTTGTTAAAAACTTTACATTAGGTACAGACTACTGCAAAGCCTTAAAAGAAATAACGTCAATTCCCCTTGATATTCATCTTATGATTGAAAAACCCGAAGAAAAACTTGATTGGTTTCCCTTCGGAAAGTCAGATATTGTTTCCGTCCATGCGGAAAGCACTCCGAATATTCAAAAATCATTGCAAATAATCCGTTCACGTGAAGCAAAGGCGTTTATCGCAATAAACCCGGAAACGGATATTGACATGATTAAAAATATGATTGACGATATTGACGGAGTTCTGGTTATGACCGTTAATCCCGGATTTGCGGGACAAAAAATGATATCGTCCACCCTTGACAAAATCAAAAAAGTAAGAGAATATCTTGATATATCCGGTCGTAATAATATCTCCGTAGAAGTTGACGGAAACGTAAGTTTTGAAAATTGCGTTAAAATGAAAGAAGCAGGTGCCGATATTTTTGTCGCCGGCACATCAAGTGTTTTCACGAAGGATTTATCGCTTTCGGAAAGCATTGCAAAAATGCAAAATCTTCTTGAAAGGAAAAGTACGTTGTACCGGTAATTGCTATGAAAATTCTTGTTTTCGGTTCACTTAACATTGATAAGGTTTATTCCCTTTCTCACCTTCCGGAAAAGGGTGAAACGCTGTATTGCAACAATTATGAGATCCACGTAGGCGGAAAAGGTTTAAATCAAGCCGTTGCCCTGTCAAAATCAGGTTCGGATGTTTTTATGGCGGGAGCAGTGGGCAAGGACGGTCAATTCCTCATTGACTGCCTGAACCGTGCCAATGTCAACACCGGGAAAATAATGCATACCGACGGCTATACAGGTCATGCGGTTATTGAGGTTGACACAGAGGGGCAAAATCAGATGATACTTTTTTCAGGTGCCAACGGAGAAATAACCGAAAAATATTGTGATGAAGTTTTGTCAAACTTTGAAAAAGGCGACCTTATTCTGATGCAATATGAAACAAGTTGTGTGGAATATATGATTGAGAAAGCCCGTGAAAAAGGCTTGACAGTTGCATTAAACCCGTCTCCGTTTTCGGATAAAATAAAAAATCTTCCCTTTGAATTGATTGATTATCTTATTTTAAACGAAACGGAAGCACAAGGTATTGCCGAAGAAACAAATATTGATTACGCACTTGATAAACTGAAAACTATGGTAAAAAACGGTGCGATAGTTTTAACTTTAGGTTCAGACGGAGCAATTTATTCCGATAAAAATACTACGGAAAAAGTCCGGGCATTTAAAGTTAATGCCGTTGATACCACCGGTGCGGGAGACACTTATACAGGATATTTCCTGACTTCGGTTTTAAGCGGTAAGGATATTAAAACATCTATGCTGACCGCAGCGGCGGCATCGGCAATAGTCGTAACCAAAACGGGAGCGGCGGAAACAATACCGTTACCGGAAGAAGTAAATAATTTTTTAAAACAGAAATAAATTTATCGGTCAACGAAGTAATTTTTCGTTGACTATTTTTTTATGTTTTAGTATAATATTCTTATCATTTAAAAAGGAGTGCAAAAAAATGAAAAAAACTTTAAACAGGTCTCTTGCCGTATTACTTGCATTTATAATGATTTTCAGTACATTCGGCATACAGACTTTTGCTCTTACCGCCGACAAACAATGGGAAAATTACTTTAATTCCTATCTTCAGGACGGAAGAACCGTTGTTATGTCCCCCGGAGCAGATGACACGCAACGAAATTTCTCATGGTATTCCTCCCTTAAATCGGGAAAAGGCGTACTGTATCTCAGCGAAACAAAGGATTTCAAAAATTATAAGACTTTCACCGCCTCAAAGGTTATCACCTTTCAGGGGGATTGCAGAAACAAAGTAACGGTAACAGGTCTTGCAAAAGGAAAAACATATTATTATAAATGTGTAAACGGCTCCGATTCAAGCGACGTTTACTCCTTCAAAACAATGAAGGATAAATCATTTACCGCCATGTACGTTACCGATATACATATTACCCATGATGAAGAAGGTTTGGAAAATCCCATTATGACACAGTCATACGGATTTCATAAAGTTCTGGAAGATGCAAAACTTAAAACGACTGACGGTCTTGACCTTATTATTTCCTCCGGAGACCAGGCAACTTACGGACTTCGTAAAGAATATCAGGGTGTTTTCGCTTCACCTGAATTAAGAAGTATTCCCTTTGCTTTCTGCGTAGGAAATCACGACCGCAAGGGAGCTGACTATAAATTCATCAACAACAATCCGAATATATATAAAAAAGGCGTTTCATCATATATCGGTCCTGATTATTATTATGTTAAAGGCGATGTGCTTTTCCTGGTATATGACAGCAACTGCAAATCTTCAACAACACACAAAAATTTCACAAAAGCGGCAGTTGAAGCAAATCCTGACGTAAAATGGCGTATTGCGGTTATGCACCACGATATGTACGGAAAATTGACGGACGGCAGACTTGAAGATTCCGTTGAAAACAGACGTCCTGTTTTTGTTCCTATATTTGATGAATTTAAAATCGACTTTGCTTTCCTTGGTCATAGCCACTATTATTCAATTTCAAACGTAATGTACAACAATAAAATAACTCAAAATATTTCGGGACAAAAATCCGTAACCGATCCGGCAGGAACAATAGTTATGGTTTCAGGCTCAATCAGTCATGCCAGAACCATTGATATGTCGGAAATCCCCGTACAGGACACTATCGCATATTACTACTCCACAAATGATATGATTTATAATATTGTAGATTTTTCAAACGATACCATGTCAATTAAATCATACACATTGGGAAGCGAAAAGCCCTTTAACGCATTGACTGTTAAAAAAACTACTGCCGACGGCGGACATCCGGAATACAGTCAGACATTATTTGCACCGGTAAAACGTTCCGCTTTTGAATTCCTTGCATTCTTCGAGGAACTTGCCATGGGAATTAAGGCTGTTGCATCCTGCATTTTCGGATAATGATATAACTAAACTAAAGCGGAACGGTCAAGACCGTTCCCTGCATTTTGATTTCAAAAACTAAGGGGCTGTTCGCACTAAGGAACAGCCCCGTTATTTTATATTTGCTTCTCT
>JAZUKF010000066.1:0-16615 GCA_045643165.1 Acutalibacteraceae bacterium
TTCTCCTTAAAAAATCAGTAATATAAATAAAATTATATACTTTTTTGCGGTTATTTGTCAATTTTTTTATTATAAAAAATCTATTTTTCTTTTTGAAAAATTTTTGTTGACATTTTACAAGTTTATGTTATAATGTATGTATAAATATTCTAAATGCGATGAAGATATTATGCTTTTCGTGATTCATACAGAGAGCCGGTGGTTGGTGGAAACCGGTTGATCAGCGTTTAAGCAGTCTCCTATCTGAGCAGGGTTCCCTAACAGCACACGCTTTATAAGGAACTTCGGCAAGCACCGTTATCATGGCTTAGGGTTTATTTTGAATCCGAATGAGTGGTCGCTTCGGCGGCAAAGTGGGTGGTACCACGGTAAATTCAGTTTTATCGTCCCGGGAACATAGTCGTTTCCGGGATTTTTGCGTTTTATCGCAAGTATTTAATGGGGTGAATTGTTATGAGAAAAATCAATATTGCGGACATTACATTGAGGGAGTATTCCGATTCTCTTACTTTTAAAGAAAAGGTGGAAATCGCAAAGCTTCTCGACAGACTGCAATGCGATGTAATAGAAATGCCGGAAATTAAAAATGTACCGTCGGATTTTCTTCTGATAAAAACAATTTCCCGACTGGTTTCCTATTCCGAAATATCCGTCCCCGCAGGAACGGATAAGGAAAAAATTGCAGAAATATTCTCTCTGACGGAAAATGCGAAGAAATCTTCCCTGAAAGTTTCTCTTCCTGTTTCCACGGTGCAGATGGAATATCTTTTTTCAAAAAAACCTGCCGCAATAATGAGTATGATAACGGAACTTGTGTCGGAATGTAAAAAATATACTGACAATGTTGAGTTTTCAGCCCTTGATGCTTTACGTGCGGAAAAGGAATTTTTGTATGATGCGGTCAATGCCGCCATTGAAGCGGGTGCAACTAAAATCACTGTCTGCGATTGTGAAGGCATCTCCCTTCCCGATGAATTCGGTAAATTTATTGATGACCTTTATAAAAATGTTGATAAACTTAAAAATGTTACTCTTTCCGCCGAAATCAGAAGTCGGTTTAAAATGGCATCTGCCTGCGGAGTTTATGCTTTGAAGTCCGGTGTAACGGAAATCAAGACTGTAACGGATGATATAGATTATCCTGTTTTTGAAAATGCGGTCAATGTTCTGAAAAATAAAAATGACGATCTTGATATTTCTTTTTCCGTCAATACAACGGAGATTAAAAGGCTTGCGGCACAGATAAATAAAATCATCCATCCCGTTAAAACCGATGACATTCCTGCCGTTTCCTATACGGAAAACGAGAAAGCGGAATTATCAAAGGATGACGATATTTCCACGGTGATAAAAGCGGTGGAGAAAATCGGATATGATTTATCTCCGGAAGATAAAACAAATGTTTATGAAGCATTCAAGCGTGTTGCTTCAAAGAAAGATTATGTTAAAACAAGGGAGTTGGAGGCAATTATCGCTTCTTCTGTATTGCAGGTTCCGGAAACATATTCCATTGACAGTTACATCATCAACAGCGGAAATGTTATCAATGCAACGGCAAATATAAAACTTATTAAGGACGGAAAAGAATTAAGCGGTGTCAGCGTAGGCGACGGTCCCATTGATGCATCATTTATGGCGATTGAGCAGATTATCGGTCATCATTACGAACTTGACGATTTTCAAATTCGTTCCGTAACCCGGGGACGTGAGGCAATGGGTTCCGCCATAGTAAAACTCCGTTCCTCCGAGGGAAAACTTTATTCGGGACAGGGTATTTCCACCGACATTATCGGAGCAAGCATACGTGCTTACGTAAACGCTCTCAATAAGATTGCTTATGAGGAGGGTTGAAATTGAAATTATCTTTCTCAACAAGGTTTCATAATACCGATGATTTGGATTATTTTATTGACCTTGCTAAAAAATTAAAATATGACGGCTTTGAAATCCACAGTGCGGAAATCGGAAAAATAGGGAATAAAACATCTCCTTTTAACCCGGAAAATTCTTTTATAACAAAAAGGAAACTTCTTAATTCTCAAAAGGAAATTTTTTGCATAAGTGCCGAATGTAATATCGGAGTAAAGGATGAAAAGAACAGGGAAAAATTCATTTCCGCCGTTGAAGTTGCGGGAAATATCAATGTTCCCTTTGTGAAAGTCTATGCCGAAAACGGTGAAAATGCCTACGAAAATGCGGTGGATTTTCTGAAAACCGCCATTGAAATCGGTGAAAAGAATAATGTTACCGTTCTTGTGGAAACAAGAGGGATTTTTGCCGATACTACAAAACTCTGCGATTTGGTAAATTATTTTTCCAGCGACTATATCGGTGCGGTGTGGAATATGTATGAAACATATTTTAACGGCAAAGAGGATGCGGAAAAAACCATAACAAATTTAGGTGCATACGTGAAATATGTTTATCTGAACGATGCCGAAAGTTCGGGAAAACATACTCTGACAGGGGACGGAGTTCTGCCGGTTGAGGAAATGCTCAATGCTTTGAGTTCCGTAAATTATGTCGGAGCCGTCTGCATGGAATGGGATCCGGAATGGAGCCCGGAAATAGATGACCTTGAAATCATTTTAACGTATTTTGAAAGTTTTATGTCATCCGTAAAGCAGGAGAAAAAGAAGAAGAAATACTATTATAATAAAACAAATACGGGAAAGTTTATTTGGAAAAAAGAAGAACTGATCGACAAAACATTCCCGCAGGTTCTTGATACAATGGTTGAGGAATTTCCCGATCAGATTGCTTTCAAATATACAACTCTTGATTATACAAGAACATATTCCGAATTTCGTGATGACGTTGACACCTTTGCACGTGCTTTGATTGCCATGGGCGTAAAGGCGGGTTCCCATGTGGCTGTATGGGCAACGAATGTACCGCAATGGTATATCGCTTTCTGGGCGACAACGAAAATCGGTGCCGTTCTCGTTACGGTCAATACCGCTTATAAAATCCATGAGGCGGAATATCTTTTAAGACAGTCCGATACTCATACTCTGATTATGGTGAAGAATTATAAGGATTCCTATTATGACGAGATAATGGCGGAACTTTGTCCGGAACTTGAACATACGAAAAGCGGAGAAAAACTCCATTGTGCAAGACTTCCCTTTTTGAGAAATATCATAACCGTGGGTTATGAACAGAAGGGATGCATGACATGGGAACAGGCTCTTGAAAAATCATCCTGTGTTCCTGTTGAGGAGGTTTACCGCCTTGCTTCCCTTGTAAAAAAGGATGATGTTTGCAATATGCAGTACACTTCCGGCACAACGGGATTTCCCAAGGGTGTAATGCTGACACATTATAATGTTGTCAATAACGGGAAATGTATCGGGGACAGGATGGATTTATCCACCGCAGACAGGATGATGATACAGGTTCCCATGTTCCATTGCTTCGGTATGGTGCTTTCCATGACGGCGGCAATGACGCACGGATGTTCCGTTCATCCGCTTCCCTATTTTTCACCCAAGTCATCGTTGGCGTGCGTTAATAATGAAAAGATAACCGTTTTCCACGGTGTACCCACAATGTTTATCGCCATGCTTCAACATGCTGATTTTAAGAAAACGGATTTCTCTCACATGAGAACGGGAATCATGGCGGGTTCACCTTGCCCCATTGCAAAAATGCGTGAGGTTGTGGAGAAAATGCACATGCCGGAAATAACCATCGTTTACGGTCAGACTGAGGCTTCTCCGGGATGTACAATGAGCAGTGTTGACGATTCCTTGGAAGTCCGTGTTGCCACCGTAGGCAGACCTTTGCCGAAAATCGAATGTAAAATCGTAGATCCCGAAACGGGACTTGAATGTGCGGACGAGGTAACAGGTGAGTTTGTGGTGCGGGGATATAATATCATGAAAGGATATTATAAAATGCCGAAGGCTACCGCCGCCGCAATAGATAAGGACGGTTGGCTTCATACCGGCGACCTTGCTTGCAGAACGGCGGATAACAATTTCCGTATCACCGGCAGACTGAAAGATATGATAATCCGCGGCGGTGAAAATATTTATCCCAAGGAGATAGAAGAATTTATCTATACTCATCCCAAGGTTAAGGATGTTCAGGTTATCGGCGTTCCCGATGAGGCTTTAGGTGAGGAAATCCTCGCTGCGATTATCCTTAAAAGCGGAGAAACCATGACCGAGCAGGAAATGAAGCAGTTCGTTCTGGAACACATGGCGAAGCATAAGGTACCGAAATATATTGATTTTGTTTCGGAATTCCCCATGAATGTTGCAGGAAAAATCCTTAAATACAAAATGCGTGAGAACGCCATAGAAAAATATAATCTCAAAAAGGCGGACTCTATTGTAACTGCATAATTTTTCTAAAATAAAAAATTTTAAATAGTATTGACAAAACTTTGAGAGTATGATAAAATCTAAAAAAAGTAAAGGCTATGACGAAGACGGTCGTATCCGAGGGTTTTAAGAGAGTCGGCGGTTGCTGTAAGCCGATAACCGTTAAGATATTATACCTATCACTTCCGAGCTGAGGGGATGAACTTACAGTAGTTCCCTACGAACCAACTGCGTTAGTGTTGAGGGGTTGTTTGATCCTGCAGAGTGGCGAAGGGCGATAGCCTGACGCAATTTGAGTGGTACCGCGGGTATTTTATCCGTCTCAAAGTTATGATGACTTTGAGACGGTTTTTGTTTTGCGGTTTGAACGGGAGGCAGTGAAGTATGGAAGAAAAGAACACGGCTAATAAAATTCACGAAGTGGCTGAGAGAATCAGAGAAATGCGTGAAATCTGCGATTTTACTCCGTCGGATATGGCGGAAAAGACGGAACTTACCGTTGAGGAGTATATGAGATACGAATCCGGTATTATTGATTTGCCCTTCACTTTTATTCATAAATGTGCATTGGCTTTTGATATCGGCATTACCGACCTTCTTGAAGGACACAGTGCCGTGCTTTCCTCATATACCGTTACAAGGAAGGGGAAAGGTCAGATTACCGCAAGCGAAAACGGAATACAAATTCAGAACCTTGCTCCGAAATTTATGGATAAACTTTCCGAACCCTATTGGGTAAGGTACGAATATTCCGCAGAACTTGAAAATAAACCTATTCACACCACAACCCACGGCGGACAGGAATTTGACCTTGTTGTAAGCGGAACGCTGAAAATAAAAATCGGCGAACATGAGGAAATTCTCCATGAAGGGGACAGCGTTTATTACGATTCAAATACTCCCCACGGAATGATCGCTCTTGACGGCAGAGAATGTGTTTTCCTTGCCATGATTATGGCGAGTGATGAAACGGCGGAAAATGTTATTCACATGAGAGCGGAGGAAGTGAAGAAGCCTTCCGGCAGTCTTGTTTGCGAAAAATTTATTGATGCCGTTGAGGATGAAAAAGGCTCACTTGTTTCCATTGATTTTAATAATGACGATGAGTTTAATTTTGCATTTGACGTTGTTGATAATATAGCGAGAAAATCTCCCACAAAAAGAGCACTTCTCCATGTTGACAGGGATTTTACGGAGAGAAGTTTTACCTATAAGGATATTAAGGATTATTCAAATCAGGCGGCAAACTATTTCCTTTCCCTGGGTATTAAAAAAGGCGATAAGGTGATGCTGGTTTTAAAACGTCATTATCAGTTCTGGTTTGCGATTTTAGGACTTCATAAAATCGGTGCCGTTGCAATTCCCGCAACTAACTTGCTTGTGGAACATGATTTCGATTACCGGTTTAAGGCGGCGAATGTTACGGCAATTCTCTGCACCTCCGACGGCAATACCGCCGAGGAGGTGGATAAAGCGGACAAAACCGCAAAAACATTGATAAATAAAATTATTGTGGGTGAAGACCGTGAGGGCTGGCATAATTTCGACCGTGAATTTGTAAGGTTCAGCCGCAGATTTGTCCGTGAGGAAAATGCACCCTGCGGAAATGATCCCATGATTATGTTTTTCACTTCCGGTACAACAGGTTATCCGAAAATAGCAACTCATTCATATAAATATCCTTTGGGGCATTATATCACGGCTAAATATTGGCATTGCGTATCAAAGGACGGACTTCATTTAACGATTTCCGATACCGGATGGGGCAAGGCTTTATGGGGCAAACTTTACGGTCAATGGCTTTGCGAAGGCTCCGTTTTTGTTTATAACTTTGACCGATTTAACGCCGCCGACATCCTGCCCATGTTTAAGAAATATAATATAACCACGTTCTGTGCTCCTCCCACCATGTACAGAATGTTGATAAAAGAAGACCTTTCAAAATACGATTTAAGTTCCGTTCGTCATGCCACCATTGCCGGTGAAGCACTTAATCCGGAGGTATTCAAACAGTTTTATCTTGCCACGGGGCTTGAACTTATGGAGGGTTTCGGTCAGACGGAAACAACTCTTTCCGTTGCGAATTTAATCGGAATGACACCGAAACCCGGCTCCATGGGTAAACCGGTACCTTTGTTTGATGTTTCGATTTTACGTCCCGACGGAACAAAGGCGGATATAGGTGAAACGGGAGAAATCTGTATCGACACTTCAAAGAAAACTCCCATAGGTCTGTTCATCGGATACTATCTTAATCAGGAGAAAACGGATGAAGTTCTCCATGACGGATATTATCATACAGGCGATGTGGCTTGGATGGATGAGGACGGATATTATTGGTATGTGGGACGTGTTGATGACGTTATTAAATCCTCCGGTTACAGAATAGGACCGTTTGAGATAGAAAATGTTATTATGGAACTTCCTTATGTGCTTGAATGCGGTGTTTCCGCAGCACCTGATGAAATAAGAGGTCAGGTGGTAAAAGCAAGCATTGTTTTGACTAAGGGTAAAGAACCTACGGAGGAACTGAAAAAGGAAATTCAGAATTATGTTAAAAAACATACCGCTCCTTATAAATATCCGAGAATTGTTGAATTCAGGGAGTCTTTGCCGAAAACAATAAGCGGTAAGATAATTCGTAATCAACTTTAAGAGGTGAGACTATGGGAAAAAGAATTACGCTTTTTGCCGGTCATTACGGGAGCGGAAAAACGAATATTGCCGTCAATTACGCTTTCCGTCTTAAAGAAGAAGGTAAAAAAACGGTTATAGCCGACTTGGATATAGTCAATCCCTATTTCAGAACTAAGGACAGCGAAAAGGAATTGAATGAGGCGGGTATAAAACTTATTTCTTCAAGTTTTGCAGGCTCTAATGTGGATTTACCCGCATTGCCCCAGGACGTGTACAGTATAATTGATGATAAATCAGTTTACGGTGTTCTTGATATAGGCGGTGATGACCGTGGTGCTTATGCGTTGGGACGTTATGCTGAGAGCATTTTAAATGAAAATGATTACGAAATGTTTATGGTAATCAATATGTACAGACCTTTGACATCCGATGCCGAAAGCACAATAGAGGTTATGAGGGAAATCGAGCAGGCTTGCTCCATGAAATTTACGGCTATTGTCAATAATTCAAATTTAGGCGATGAAACCACCGCCGAGGATGTTATTGCATCCTTCCCTTATGCGGAAAAAATATCATCCCTTACGAATTTACCCGTAAAAATGACAACCGTAAAGCAATCGTTATTTAATAAATTAAACGGAAAGACGGAAAATATTCTGCCCCTTCGTTTGCAAAGTAAAATAAATTAGGAGGCATAAACTTATGGCTAAAGTAATGTTTGAAAAAGACCTTTGTAAAGGTTGCGGACTTTGTGTCGGTGCCTGTCCCAAAGGTATTGTAAAATTGTCAATGGATGTTCTTAATGCAAAAGGTCATCATCCTGCCGAGGTAACAGAACCTGAAAAATGTATAGGATGTGCATTTTGTGCAACGATGTGTCCCGATTGCGTTATTACAGTTGAGAGGTGAATATTATGGCAGAAAAAGTTCTTATGAAAGGTAATGAGGCAATAGCCGAGGCGGCTATCCGTGCAGGCTGTCTTCATTATTTCGGTTATCCCATCACTCCCCAGACGGAGGTTGCGGCATATATGTCAAAGCGCATGCCGAAAATCGGAGGTACTTTCCTTCAGGCGGAAAGCGAAGTTGCCGCAATAAATATGGTAATCGGTGTTGCTTCAACGGGAAAAAGAGTTATGACATCTTCTTCAAGTCCCGGAGTTTCTCTTAAAAGCGAGGGTATTTCCTACCTTGCAGGCTGCGACCTTCCCGCATTGGTTGTCAATGTTCAGCGTGGCGGTCCCGGTCTCGGCGGAATACAGCCCTCTCAATCGGATTATTTCCAGGCTGTAAAGGGCGGCGGACACGGTGATTATCATAACATTGTTCTTGCTCCCGCTTCCGTACAGGAAATGGCAAGTCTTACCGTAAAGGGATTTGAACTTGCGGATAAATACAGAATGGTATCCATGATTCTTGCCGACGGTACTATCGGTCAGATGATGGAGCCTGTTTCACTTGATGTAAGTGAAGTTAAAACGGTGGAAAAACCCTGGGCTCTTACGGGAACGAAATGTCAGCGTGAGCATAACATAATAAATTCCCTTTATTTGAAACCCGATGAGCTGGAAGTTAAAAATTACGAGAGATACGAGAAATATAAACAGGTGGAAGAAAACGAAGTAATGTATGAAGAATACCTTATGGAGGATGCGGAAATCTGCGTTGTTTCTTTCGGTATCACTTCACGTGTGGGAAAAAATGCCATCAATGAGGCAAGAAAGAAAGGCATAAAAGCAGGTATGATAAGACCGATAACACTTTGGCCTTTCCCGAAAAAAATACTTAAAGATGCCGCAGAAAAATGTAAATCATTCCTTTGCGTGGAAATGAATATGGGACAGATGATTGAAGATGTAAAACTTGCAACGGAATGTAAACGTCCCGTTTACCTTTGCAACAGAGTGGGCGGAATGATTCCCACGCCGGAAGAAGTGCTTGCAAAAATCGAACAGGCACAAAAGAACGGAGGTGCTGAATAATGTCAGTTGTATTTGAAAAACCGAAAGCGCTTACCGATGCAGTTTTCCATTACTGCCCCGGTTGCACACACGGAATTATTCACCGTCTTGTGGCGGAAGTTATGGATGAACTCGGTATCGAGGGCGATACTGTCGGTGTTGCTTCCGTAGGTTGCTCGGTAATGGCGTATGATTATTTCAACTGTGATATGGTGCAGGCGGCTCACGGACGTGCTCCCGCCGTTGCAACAGGTGTAAAAAGAAGCGATCCGAGTAAAATAGTTTTCACATATCAGGGCGACGGCGACCTTGCCGCAATCGGTACTGCGGAAACGGTTCATTCTGCGGCTCGCCGTGAAAATATTACCGTAATTTTCGTAAACAATGCCATTTACGGTATGACGGGAGGACAGATGGCTCCCACAACATTGCCCGGACAGGTTACGCAGACTTCACCTTACGGCAGAGATGTTGATGCCGTGGGATATCCTATTAAGGTTTGTGAATTGCTTTCAAATGTTGACGGTGCCGCATATCTTGAAAGAGTTGCCGTAAACAATGTTAAAAATATTAAAAATGCAAAACGTGCAATTAAAAAGGCATTCCAAAATCAGATTGACGGAAAAGGATTTTCTCTTGTAGAGGTTGTTTCCACTTGTCCCACAAACTGGGGTATGGCTCCGCAGAAGGCACTTGAATGGGTTGATGAAAAAATGATTCCCTATTATCCTTTAGGTGTGTATAAAGATATTTACAAGGAGGAGGAGAAATAATGAGTAATTCGTGCAGAGTGCTTTTTGCAGGTTTCGGCGGTCAGGGTATTCTTTTTGCCGGAAAATTCCTTGCTTATAAAGGTCTTTTTGATAACAAACAGGTCAGCTGGTTGCCCTCATACGGTCCGGAAATGCGTGGCGGTACGGCGAACTGCTCGGTTGTTATCAGCGATGAGCCGATAGGTTCTCCCATTGTGGATAAGCCGGATGTTCTTGTGGCAATGAATCTTCCTTCATTGGAAAAATATGAAAATGCGGTAGTCAGCGGCGGTACGATTTTTGTCGATTCCACTCTTATTGATAAAAAGGTACAGCGTACTGATGTTAAAGTTTTCTATATTCCCGCAACTAAAATTGCAAACGATAACGGTACTCCCACTCTTGCAAATATGATTATCACCGGAAAGGTTATTAAAGAGATTGACTCCATTTCCTATGATAATGTTGATGAAGCACTAAAAAAAGTAGTTTCTGCCCGTCATCTTGATTTGCTTGACGTAAATGCAGGTGCAATAAAAGCGGGATACGATTACGAATAAATGATAATCAGAAAGGAGCAGTTTATATGAAAAACACTTTTCCTATTACTAAAACACAAAATCCGAAAGTAAAACCCGACCAGACAAAATTGGGCTTCGGCAATTATTTTACAGACCACATGTTCATCATGAATTATGATGAGGGCGAAGGTTGGCATGACGGAAGAATTGTTCCTTATGCCCCCTTTGAACTTGATCCTGCCGCCATGGTATTCCATTATGCACAGGAATGTTTTGAGGGTATGAAGGCATATAAAACATCGGACGGCGGAATTCAGCTTTTCCGTCCCGAAAAGAATATGGCAAGAATGAATAAATCCTGTGAAAGACTTTGTATTCCCACCTTTGATGAGGAATATGTGATCGATGCAATTAAAACTCTTGTAAAAGTTGACGAGGATTGGATCCCTACAGCGGAAGGAACTTCTCTTTACATACGTCCCTTCGTTTTTGCAACTGATGCCCATGTCGGTGTTCACCCTGCAAAGCATCTTATTTTCGCAGTTATTCTTTCTCCCGTGGGAGCATATTATCCTCACGGCATTGAGCCTGTTAAAATTTATGTTGAACAGAAATATGTCCGTGCCGTTATCGGCGGAACAGGTTTCACCAAAGCAGGTGCAAACTATGCCATCTCCCTTAAAGGACAGGAAGAAGCGGCAAAGGAAGGATATATCCAGACTTTGTGGCTTGACGGCGTTGAAAGAAAGTATGTTGAAGAAGTGGGTGCCATGAACGTATTCTTTGTTCTCGGCGATGAAGTTATCACTCCCGCACTTTTAGGTTCTATTTTGGGTGGTGTAACGAGAATGTCAATCGTTGAACTTCTCAAAGCGAAGGGCTACAAGGTTTCCGAAAGAAAACTTTCTATCGACGAAATCGTTGATGCCTTTAAGCAGGGCAAACTCGTTGAAGCATTCGGAACAGGTACTGCCGCAGTTATTTCACCCATCGGTGAACTTAAATACGGCGATTTGGTAATGCCTATCAATGACGGAAAAATCGGAGAAATTTCTCAGATGCTTTATGATACTCTCACAGGTATTCAATGGGGCAAAATCAAGGACGACTTCGGTTGGACGGTAAAAATATAAATAAGACATAATTCAAGGGACTGCCGTATCTGATGCGACAGTCCCTTTTAGTTTATGCAAATTTATATCTTGTTAAATTTGACAATTATATCTGTAATTTTTTGTCCTTAATGTATGTATTGTCCCTTGCAATTTACGGCAAAATTTGTTATGATATATTTCATAATCGGGTGTATATTAACTTTTTTGACGAGGTATTTGATATGATAAAGAAATTCAAACACTTTATCGACCTGCTGGGAAAACATAAACGGCTGAAAAGAATAGTAATTATTTTGTCGGTTTTGGCATTGATTTTGTTTATGTTTTTAATAACGTTTTTGCTTACGAGAATAGAATCCTCCAAGGGATTGAATATAGCAATTTCCTCTGAACCGTCAACTCTTGATCCCACATTTTTTGTCGGTGATGAGGAAGGCACTCTCATGGTAAACCTTTTTGAGGGACTGATGCGAACTGATGAAAACGGTGAGGCGGTTCCGTGTCAGGCAAGCAGTTACAGTGTCAGCGAGGACGGAAAAACATATACTTTTCATATTTCCGAAAAGGCAAAATGGAGCGACGGTACTGCCGTAACAGCAGAGGATTTTGCTTTTGCATGGCGTAGAACGGCAAACCCGTACAACAATTCCGAGTATTCATATATGTTTGAAAATATCAAAGGTTACGATGAAATTTATGAAAAGTATAATAATGATGAAGAATTTGATATGAATACTCTTTCCGTTAATGCCAAGGATTCACGGACTCTTGTCGTAAAGTTAAAAGAAAAGGACGGAGCATTTTTAAAGAAATGTGCTTTCCCCGCCTTTGCACCGTTATGTGAGGCACAGGTTGTTAAAAACAGGAGAACATGGAGTACAAATAAGGATTTATTTGTCAGCAACGGTGCATACGTTCTCTCCGATTGGTCAAGGGGAAGTTATCTTGTTTTATCTCTGAACAAAGAGTATTATAATTATGAAAATTTAAAGGTCAGGCAAATAAAGGCGTATTTCATTTCCGATGATAATGAAGCACTCAGCAAGTTTAAAAGTCAGAAAATTCTTTTGTCATTGACAATGGATGATGAAATTGAAAAAAAGATGGCGAGAAAATCACCTTTTAAGCAAACGGACTTGTGCGGAACATACTATCTTTCGTATAATATGTCAAAAAAGCCATTTGATAATTCTCTTGTAAGACAAGCCCTGACTCTTGCCGTGGACAGAAATGAAATTATCAAAGAATGTGTGGGCAAAAAGGGCGAAGCGGCGTTTTCGCTTCTGGGAAACGGATTTACAAACGGCGGAAATACGTTCCGTTCAACCGGTAAAATTTATATTGAAGATGATTTTGATTTAAATAAAGAAAAGGCGAGGGAACTTTTAAAGGATGCGGGATTTGAAAACGGAAAAGGTTTTCCCGAATTTGAAATAATTTATAACGATAACCGTTTTAATAAATCCGTTCTTGAAAAGGTTGCGGAAATGTGGGAAGAAAATCTCGGCATCAAATGTAAGCTGAAGCCGGAGAGCTGGTCTCATTTTTCCTCCGACAGAGCGGGAGAAAATTATACCGTTGCAAAGGACGGTAAACTTATTGCCTATAACGATGCCGGGGAAATGTTTTACGAGTTTGACAGTAAAACAAATCATTGCGGTAAATCGGATAAAAGTTTGAATTCTCTTGTTGTGAATATAAAAAATACAACAGGCGAAAACAGAATAAATCTCTGTCATCAGGCAGAGGATATAATAATGAATAATTATTATATATGCCCCTTGTTCAGTTATTGCCGTACATATCTTGTTTCGTCAAGGCTTAGTAATTATTATGTTTCGGCAGAGGGATTTGCTTATCTCAACAATGTAAATATTAAAATGTTTTAATTTTTTACGTGTAAAGCGAAAGGAAGAATACAGATGCTTGAACTTAAAAATGTTTCGTTTAAGGTGGATACCGAGGATGAAACACTTGAAATAATCGACAATGTGTCCTTTAAAATAGATGACGGTGAATTTGTCGTTGTTACCGGACCTAACGGCGGAGGGAAATCAACAATCGCAAAACTTATTATGGGGATTGAAACACCCACGTCGGGACAGATTTTTTATAACGGAAAAGATATTACCGGTCTTTCCGTTACTCAAAGGGCAAAAATCGGAATAGGGTATGCTTTTCAGCAACCTCCCAGATTGAAGGGGCTTACCGTAAGACGGTTGCTGAGTCTTGCCCACGGCAGTGAATTGCCGGAGGATGAATGTTGCTCCTACCTTACAAATGTGGGACTTTGTTCAAGGGAATATCTTAACCGTGAGGTTGATAATTCACTTTCCGGCGGTGAAGTCAAACGTATAGAGATTGCCACGATTATGGCGAGGGAATTGGGACTTGCCATATTTGATGAGCCCGAAGCGGGTATCGACCTGTGGAGTTTTACCATGCTGGTGGAAACTTTTAAGACCATGAGAAAAAAGAAAAATGAAAGTCTTATTCTTATCTCTCATCAGGAAAGGATTATGCAGATTGCAGACAGAATTATTGTAATAGCCAACGGGAAAATCCGTGATGAAGGACCAAAGGATGTTATTTTCCCGAAACTTATCGGCGAGTTTGATGAAAATTGTAATTTCAGATCCAACTGAATGACGGCGAAGGAGATTAAAATGGAAAATAAAATTGATTTGGGTTTGCTTGACGCTGTTGCCGATTTGCATGAAATTCCCGCAGGGGCATATAATATCAGGAAAAACGGCGAAAGTGCAGGCAGACGTTCAACGGAAAATATTATTATCGAGCAGAAAAAGGATAAACCGGGAATTGATATAATCATTAAACCCGGTACGGTGAATGAAAGTGTTCATATACCGGTTATAATAACCGAAACCGGTGTGGATGATATGGTGTATAATGATTTCTATGTCGGCGAAAATTCCGATGTTCTCATTGTTGCAGGCTGCGGAATACATAATTCCGGCAGTCGGAAAAGCGAACATGACGGCATACACTGTTTCCATATCGGGAAAAATGCCAAAGTGAGGTATGTTGAAAAGCATTACGGCGAAGGTGAGGGAACAGGGGAAAGAATTCTCAACCCCACAACCGAAATCGAAATGGATGAAAATTCATATTGCTGTATGGAAACGGTGCAGATAAAGGGCGTTGACTCCACGTTGAGGGAAACCACCGCTCATCTGAAAGCCGGTGCAAAACTTCTTATGACAGAAAAACTTATGACTCACGGCAAACAGTCGGCAAGGTCAAATGTGGTTATAAACCTTGACGGAGAGGGAAGCAGTTCTCAGATTATTTCACGTTCCGTGGCAAAGGATGACTCCGAGCAGGTGTTCTATCCGAGAGCCGTGGGAAATGCTTCCTGCAAGGCACACGTTCAATGTGATTCCATTATTATGGATAATGCGAAAATCCGTTCGATACCTGAAATTGCCGCAAACCATAACGAGGCGAATATTGTTCATGAAGCCGCCATCGGCAGAATAAATAATGACCAGCTTACAAAACTTAAAACCTTCGGACTTGAAGAGGAAGAAGCGGAAGCAATTATTATTCAGGGATTTTTGAAATAAAAGGAGGATAATATAATGGATAAAATTATTGATTTGATTTACAATAACGGAACACTTACTCCGGAGGAGCTTTCTGTAATGACGGGAGAAAGTGTTGAAAGCGTAAAAGCGAAATTAAAAGAATATAAGGAAAAAGGTGTAATACTCGGTAAAAGAACCATCATCAACTGGGATAATGTTGAGGACGGCGGTGTTACTGCGATTATTGAACTTAAAGTAACACCTCAAAAGGAAACGGGATTTGACGAGGTGGCTGAACTGATCGCATCCTACGAGGAAGTTGACAGCGTTATACTTATGGCGGCGGACAAGCATGACCTTCTTATTACGGTCAGAGGTAAGACTATTCAGGATGTGGCAATGTTTGTTGCAAAACGTCTTTCCACCATTGATGCCGTACAAAGTACCGCAACACATTTCCAACTTAAAAGATATAAAGAAAACGGTATTGTTTTTAAATCGAAAGAGAAAGATAAAAGGAGTATTATGCTTTGATGGATTATTCTGATTTTCTTAATAAAAACATTCAGACCGTAAAGCCGTCGGGTATCAGAAAATTTTTCGATATAGCAAACGAAATGAAGGACGTTATTTCTTTGAGTGTGGGTGAACCGGATTTTTCAACACCGTGGCATGTCCGTGAAAAGGGAATAGAGTCTTTGCAAAAGGGCAGAACATGGTACACTCCCAACAGAGGGTTTATTGAACTTCGTGAGGAGATAAGCAAATATTTTTCACGCCGTTTTAATGTTGAATACGATCCTGCCACGGAAATACTGACTACCGTGGGCGGCAGTGAGGCCATTGATTTATGTATCAGAACTCTGGTCAATGCGGGGGATGAGGTTATTATTCCCGAACCTTCGTTCGTATGCTACGAACCTTTGACGGTTATGGCGGGAGGAAAGCCTGTTGTTGTCAGTACAAAAGCGGAAAATGCTTTTAAACTTCTCCCGGAGGAGTTGGAAGAAAAAATCACCGATAAGACTAAAATCTTGATTTTACCCTTCCCCAACAATCCAACCGGTGCCATTATGACAAGGGCGGAACTTGAAAAAATCGCAGAGGTTGTAAGAAAACATAATATTATTGTCCTTTCCGATGAAATATACGGCGAACTTACATATACCGATGAGGGGCATACATCTTTTGCATCCCTTGAGGGTATGAGGGAGAGAACGGTTGTTGTCAACGGATTTTCAAAATCCTATGCCATGACAGGCTGGCGTCTCGGTTATGCTCTCGGTCCTGGGGAAATTATTGCCGCAATGACGAAACTTCATCAATTCGGAATAATGTCCGCTCCCACCGTTGCACAGTATGCCGCAGTTGAGGCTTTGAAAAACGGCGACAGCGATATTGAAATGATGAAGGAAAAATATAATCAGCGTCGCAGACTGATAGTTGACGGTTTTGATAAAATCGGTTATAAATGCTTTGAGCCTCAGGGAGCGTTTTATGTTTTTCCCTGCATTAAATCTTCGGGACTTTCAAGCAACGATTTCTGTTTAAGACTTATTCGGGAAAAACATGTTGCCGTTGTTCCCGGAACCGCATTCGGGGAAAGCGGAGAAGGATTTGTCAGAGTTTCTTATTCTTATTCCGTTGACCATATCAAAGAAGCGTTGCAGAGAATAGGTGAGTTCGCTGAGGAATTAAAGAGCGAAAATAGGCAAAATACATAATAAAAATGAAAAAAATATTTATTTTT
>JAZUKF010000067.1:0-4953 GCA_045643165.1 Acutalibacteraceae bacterium
GACTACTTCGGGAATTGAAGTTTTGTCTTTTTCCGTTGCGGTTGATCGAGATTACGTCCGTCAGGGCGAAGAACGTCAGACAGCTTTTATATATTGTGTCGCATGGCGTCAGACCGCAAGTTTCATTTCTTCATGGTTCCATAAGGGCAATATGATTGCTCTTACCGGTTCTTTGCAGACAAGAAATTATGAGGATAAAAACGGTAATAAACGTGTGGCAACGGAGGTTGTGGTTTCCACCGCCAACTTCTGCGGCTCTAAAAGTGAAACAGGAAACGGTGCGAGAAACGATGCTCCTGCTCCCGCTCCCGCCCCGTCATATTCTACCGCTTCGTCAAGCGATTTTGAAGAACTTCAAGGCGATGACGATTTGCCGTTCTGATTTTCGGAACGAAATTTATTAAGGAGGTAAATTAAAATGGCAAACGATAAACCTATGCGTCCTAACAGAAAAGGTCGTAAAAAAGTTTGTGCATTCTGTGTTGAACAGGATTATGTAATAGATTATAAAGATGTTGCAAAACTTTCAAAGTATGTATCAGACAGAGCAAAAATTCTTCCCCGCAGAGTAACAGGTACATGTGCCGCTCATCAGAGGGAAATTACAACGGCAATTAAACGTGCCCGTCAGGTTGCTCTTATGCCTTATACAAGCGACTGATAATCTCTTTGATTTTCAAAAAAGTAAAAAGTATAATAATATAGTTTTTTACAGCCGTTGAGATGTGTTTCAACGGCTGTTTTTTTCGTCCCCCACGATGTTTGATAAAAATTATATGTTGAGCGTAGGGAACGGTCTTGACCGTTTCGTTAATACAAAAAATATTGTTATAAATTACATCAAAAAAGATGGTCATAAAAGACAAAATTTCTTTTACAACCATCTTTTAATTTTTTACGGATATGACAGTCCCGACTTTTATTCTGCTACATAATCCGGCTTGATTTCATTGAAAAATGTATTATATTTATCAACCCATTTTTCAATATTTTCACGGTTATATTCCTTCGGGAAATTGGTCATAAGCAGTTTGACCTGACCGGAATGGATTGCGGTATCTGTAAATTTTTTCTTCAACGGTTCATTTTCAAAAAGTTTTTTAACTTTGTCGGTAATACCGTGAATACCGATGTTGGATAATACCGACATTATTCCGCCTTCACCGCTTAAATTCAAATCTCTTTCAGAGATGATTTTTTCTTTAAATGCGTATGCAACTTCTTCCGCAGTCAAATAGGGGAATATATTTTTGATAACAGCCATCGTACAGGCACCGAAACCTATCTCGCTGAAAAATGTTGTCTGGTATTCCCAAAGACTTTCTGCGGAATACTTTCCTTCTGTGTCATGCTCAATAGCCTTGGCAAGAATTGATCCCGCTCGTAAATTATATCCGATGCCGGAGCCTTTGATTGCTATTGTCATAAACGCACTGTCGCCGATTGCGGCATATCCGTCAGCCACGAGAACCGGCAAAGGCTGGCGAACAGGAATTTCGATAATCTTTCCGCCTCTGATAAGTTTGTCGCTTAAATGAGGATTGTCTTTTCTCATTTTTTCAAATTCTTCTTCAATTTCACCTTCACGAATGGGACGAAATCTTCCGATAAGAATATCAACCGAGTCTTCATCCGTAACAACCCATTGCATACCGTCCGAGCCGTCGGATGTAAGGTAAACCTTGTACATAAATTCCGGATCCGGCTCGCCCTCAACACGGTCATAATATGCACGGTAGGCGTAAAGCGTATTGAATGTTCCCGCTTCTTTTTCAATATTAAGATTTTCGGGAAGATTTTTTCTGACAGGTGAATTTATTCCGCAGGCATCTATCACAAGATCCCCTAAAATATCCCCCTTGTCTGTTTTAAAACCGCAAACTCTGTTGCCGTAAACGATAGGCTCTGTAATATTGCAACCGAAAACAAATTTTACGCCGTTCTTTTTTGCTCTTGAAACGAGATAGGATAAAAATTCATGTCTGTCAACACAGAGATTTATGGAATCTTCACCGATATTCTGAGTAATGGGGCTTGCATTTTCATCGCTTGAAATAAAGGTTATCGGCACTTTTCCGGTTACACCTTTTTTCGGAACGGGAATTTTCGAGTAAGAAAGGGCATTAAGGTCGAAATAATCAGACTGATCATGTCCGAGATTTTCTTCTTCATTTTTTTCATATATCGTAACATCATAGCCTTTTGCACCGAGTTTTGTTGCGGCAACTATTCCGCCGTGGCCGGCACCTGCTATGATAATTTTTTTGTTCATCTGAATCTCTCCTTGATTGATTTGCGGATATTATACCATATTTTTTTATCTAATTCAATATTATTCTTTTAAATAAATTATTTACATATTCTTTTTGATATGGTAAAATATTTTTGTAAAAAATTTTAAAGAAATGAGGAAGCATTATGAAAAAAATCAAGCTCGGAATTTTCGGTTTAAACCGTGGACATGACAATTATGAAGCAATGAAATATTGCGGATTTGAAATTGTTGCACTTTGCGATAAAAATCCGAAATATGTTGAAGAAGCCAAAGCCAAATTAGATAATGATGTTGCGGTTTACGATAATTTTGATGAGTTTATCGAGCATGGATTTGATGCACTGTATCTTGCAAATTACTTTTTTGACCATGCATCATACGCCGTAAAGGCTCTTGAAAAAAATATTCATGTTATCAGCGAATGTATTTCAAGCGGTACCATGGCTGAAAGTGTCCGTCTTGTACGTGCCGCCGAGAAAAGCGATGCAATTTATATGTTGGGTGAAAATTATCCATATATGAAATGTACAACGGAAATGAGAAAAGTTTATCAGGACGGTTCATTGGGAAAACTTCTTTTTGCCGAGGGTGAATATAACCATCCTGTTGCGGATGATGATGTGTCATTTATTACCAGATATTATGAAAACAGAAAGCATTGGCGTAATTACTGCCCGGTAACATATTATATAACACATTCTTTGGGACCGCTTATGATGGCAACTCATTCCAATCCCGTCAGAGTAACTGCCATGCCGATTTTTCATCCGAAATCGGAAAGTGCCTCTTCCGCAAAATATGTAGGTGATAATACGGCGATCATCACATGCCTTAATGATGACGATTCCGTTTACAGGGTTACAGGCTGTGCCGCTTTCGGTGCACATGAAAATTCATACCGTCTTGCCTGCGAAAAAGGTCAGATTGAAAATGTCAGAGGAACGGATAATAAAATACTTCTGCGTTATAACTCGTGGAATGTTCCCGAAGGTATGGAGGAAGATAACTGTTATATTACGGATTTTGATCCGAAATATACTGAAATCGGTAAAAAATCAGGACATTGCGGCGGAGATTTCTTTATGTTCAAAGAATTTTTCGATTGCATAACAAACGGCACTAAACCTTATATGGATGAATATGTTGCAACAACAATGGCATCCGTTGCAATTTTGGGGCACAGAAGTTTGCTTGAATACGGTGTACCCTATGATATCCCCGATTTTCATAAGGAGGAAGACCGTAAAAAGTACGAAAACGATACTCTCACTCCTTTCTGGGGCACCGACGGTTCCGCTCCCACGCTTCCCTGTTGCTCACGTCCGGATTATAAGCCTTCGGAGGATATGCTGAAACGCTTTGATGATATTGTAAATAAGGGTTAATAAAGACATATTACCGAAAATTTCAGATATTTTTCCGAAATTCAAAGACATATTTCCGAAAAGTGATTGACATATTTCTGATTTTTGGGTATAATATAATCGGATTCTGATAAGGAGGATCGTTTATGTCTGAATATATCTCCGTAAAGGAAATTGCACGGCTTTGGAATGTTACCGAACGTTCCGTAACAGGATTATGTCGTAACGGCAGGATTGAAGGCGTTGTTAAAAACGGACGTGAATGCCTTATTCCTGCCGATGGTGAAAAGCCGGCAGATAAACGTATAAAGACCGGCACTTATAAAAACAGCAGATTTACGGATAAACTTCCTTTACCTGTAGGGGTTTCCGATTACCGTTTGGCATCAACAGAGTATTACTATATAGATAAAACACTGATGATCAGAGATTTTCTCGATGAACGTCCGATGGTATCTCTTTTTACCCGTCCGCGTCGTTTCGGTAAGACGTTGAATATGGATATGCTTCGTACTTTTTTTGAAAAAACCGATGAAGATACATCCCGTTATTTTACCGGTAAAAAGATATGGTCATGCGGTGAAAAATATCGTGCTTATCAGGGAAAGTATCCGGTCATTTTTATTACTTTCAAAGACGTTAAATATAGCACGTGGGAAGAAACTTTTGAGGAAATTAAAAATATTTTTTCACAGGAATTCAAACGTCATAACGAACTGTTGTTAAGCGACAAAACGGATGAAACCGAGAAGGAATTTTGTAATAAGATTATATCGAAAACCGGCACAACAGTTGACTTTTCTCATGCTCTTGAGTATCTTTCGCAGATGCTTCATAAGTACTGTAAAGAATGTGTCGTTGTTATTGTTGATGAATATGATACTCCGATTCAGCAGGGACACGCAAAAGGATTTTATAATGATGTTGTCGGTTTTATGCGTAACCTTCTTTCCAGTTGTTTTAAAGATAACAAACATCTTGCCTTCGGTTTTCTGACAGGTGTTTTACGTGTTGCCAAAGAAAGTATATTCAGCGGACTGAACAATATCGTTATTAACTCTGTGCTTGATAATAAATACAGCGAGTACTTTGGATTTACCGCTGATGAGGTCAAAGAAATGGCGGAATACTACGGTAACGCTGACAAATATGATGAGATTTGCGATTGGTATGACGGTTATCATTTCGGAAATACAGATATTTTTAATCCATGGTCGGTTGTAAATTATTTCAGTAATAAATGTGAACCGAGAACGTTTTGGCTTTCAACCGGAAGCAATGACATTATCGGTGAGGTATTGGAAGAAGCTGACG
>JAZUKF010000068.1:0-8338 GCA_045643165.1 Acutalibacteraceae bacterium
CAATGTAAAACTTTGCTTTTCCGCTGTTTACCATTGTTCTGATTTCATCTTCATTAGTAACCTGGGCAATAAGTCCTCGGGCAACTAATTCTTCATAAATTCCCATTAAAAAAACTCCTATACATTTTTATACAAATTAGATTATATTCTAAAACACGTTGAAAGTCAACGAAAAGAGGTTAAATGTAGAAAAAATGTTACAAATTATTACAAACGATAATTTATTATTGAAAAACGATAATAATTATGATATAAAATAACGCAGGAGATGATTTAATGAAGAAAAATGATAAATCAGTAACAGTGACAGTATGCGTTGTTAAAGTTTTGATGATTGTTTTGGGCTTTTTAGTTGTAAGTTGGTGGAAAATTGTTGATTTACTGTTTGTAAACCGTTTAATTGAACCGTCTTCCGATTCTTTAAAAAACATTCTCATAATAACATTTTATATTTGTGTTCCGTCGGCTGTTTTAACTTTGTTATATACACATAAATTCCTGACAAATATAAAAAAAGGTGCTGTATTTATACCGGATAACGTTAAATACTTGCGAATATTATCTTATACTTGTCTTTCTGTAATTCCGCTTACATTACCTTTATGCTTTTTTACGGTTACCGCAATGCCTATTCCTTTTGCCGCAGGATTTATGGCAATGATATTAAGAGTAATAAAAAATGCTTTTTCCGAAGGTACACAAATAAAAAATGAAAATGATTTGACTGTGTGAGGTGAGCGAATGGCGATTATAGTAAATCTTGACGTAATGCTTGCCAAAAGAAAAATGTCCTCGCTTGAATTATGTAACAGAATAGGACTTACGCAAGCAAATCTTTCAATTTTAAAAACCGGAAAAGCAAAAGCAATACGCTTTTCAACGCTTTCGGCAATTTGTAAAGAACTGAACTGTCAACCGGGAGATATTCTCGAATTTGACGGCAATGAAAATGAATAAAATTTTAAAATAAATTTCAGGAGGATTTTATGGATAATTTTTCAAATAACGGTTTTAATGCAGGAACTTCACCTGCGTTTACACCCGTAAATAATGTTCCTAAAAAACAAAAGAGAATATATCCTTTCAATAAAAAAGACGGTATATTTCTCGGAATAACATCTGTACTTGTATTTCTTGTTGTAAGACTCGGTTTTTTTACCGGTTTTAATCTCGGCTTCGGACTGCTTTTTTCATTATTTACCGTTGTCTGTGCAGTTTATATTTCAAAAAAGAATTTGAAAAACGGCTTATTTTATCTGATGCTTACTGCTTTAATAATTATATTATCAGTTTCATTCGGGTTTAATAATGATTATATCGTCAAATTCTTTGCTTCAATATATATAATATTCCTGTATTTCATTGCTTTAACGGGAAAAGGCGGAAGCATTTCTTATAATGACGGCAGTTATATGCTTGTTGTTGACGGTATCATTTCTTCAATTAGAAATATTTTTGAAAACATTGGTGTAAGTATAAATTCAATCAGTGAATCGGGTAAGAAAAAGAAAAAAGGCATAGGCGCTTTTTTAATCGGTGCCGCAGTTGCCCTTCCGCTTTTATGTATAATAATTCCGCTTCTCACTTCATCTGATGTTGCGTTTGATACGCTTCTTTCCGATTTTCTTGTTAATATTGCGCTGTTTATTGCAAGTTTAATTATTTCCTTAATTGTTATTCCGTTTATGTGGTCATATTTATTCGGACTTAAAAACGAATATATCAAATCTGAAGATAAAAAAGCAAAATACGGCAACATTCCTTCACTTACCGTAAATACCGTACTTGTTGCGGTTACTTTGATTTATATAATTTATCTTATTTCTCAACTTGCCTATATAACAAAAACATTTGCATTTCTTTTGCCGGTTGATTTTTCGGCTGCAGAGTTTGCACGTCAGGGCTTTTTCCAGATGGCTGCAATTTCATTTATTAACCTTGTTCTTATTGCGATTTCAACATTGGCTACACGTCACAACGAATGCTTAAAACTACCTGTATTGACAAGAATACTTTCAACATTCCTTTGCGTATTTTCATTATTTTACATCAGCACTGCGTTTATAAGAATGCAAAAATACATTTCAATTTACGGTCTTACAAGACTTCGTGTTCTTACAAGTGTATTTATGGTTATGCTTGCAGTAATTTTTGTTATAATTCTAATAAGACTTTATTTAAAAAAAGTTCCTTATATGAAAATTATAATAGTTTTATGCGCTGTTACTCTTGCGGGTATTTCTTTTGCGGATATAAATACTTTGATTTCCGAATATAATTACAAACACTATATGCTCGGAGAAATAAGTATTGATATTGACCAACTTCAAGAACTCGGCGTAAGTTCTTTACCCGTACTCAATAAACTGACCGAAGATAAAAATCAAAAAATAGCAGATGATGCTGTAAATGCACTTCTTTATATTTCCGACATATACAGCGAAGACTATTTCGATGAATATGATGACGAAATTGAAAATAAATATGAGATACCGTTTTTCTCATATAATACTTCTTATGAAAAGGGTAGAAAAGCAATTCTTGATTTTCTTAAGAAAAACCCGGAATTTGATTCGGAAAAATTCAGGTCGGAATATTATACAACTGTATATAATGAACATTTTAACGCTGTTCTCGAAAAACTTCCCGAGCGAAGTTCGGTGGAATTTCATACACAGGGAAGTTATACAAATTATGCTGATTTTTGCGGTATAACTTTTTTACAGGAAGTAAAATCAGATGAACTTGAAAATGCAGGTTTTAAAAAATACAGTGATTTATCAAAAAAGGAAAAAGCAACTCTTGATGATTATATAAATACGTATACAGATTTTGTTGATGAAGAAGGGGATATATTTACATTCAATAATCTTTATAAGGATATTGATTTACACCCGTATTATATCCTTGTAAAACCGTTAAGTGACAATAAAACCGAATTTGCACTTTTCTTATATGATGTAAATTACGGTGATTTAACATGTTATTATTTAATCAACGAATAATGCGATATTTATTATAACAGTGTTGACAAATTTATGATTAGTGTTATTATTATATTAAGTTGACGAAGTTGTTTTTGATATTTTTGTCAACAAATATTTCCTAAACTTCAGGGCGGGGTGAAATTCCCCACCGGCAGTATAGTCTGCGAACCGCATAGCGTGACACGCTATGCAGCCGATTGGGTGAAATTCCCGAACCGACGGTAAAGTCCGGATGAAAGAAGATTAAGTTATATTGTTACTCATTTCTTCGCCCCGTTTGTTCGGGGCGATTTTTTTGAGGTGATAATATGTCTGAAAAAAAAGAAATATCTCAAAGGCAAAAAGTTATTAAACTGACTGTTGCCGCAGTATTGACTGCACTTTCACTTGTTCTTATGGCAACACTCCGTTTTCCTGTTTTCACTTCATTTTACGAACTTGAATTCTCCGATTTTCCAATTCTTGTCTGCACATTCCTTTTAGGGCCTTTATACGGCATTGTTTCGCTTTTTATTGTTTGTCTTATACAAACACTTACCGTGAGTTCTTTCAGCGGAATAATCGGTTTTATAATGCATTTCGTAGCGTCCGGTGCTATGATTTTAACTGTTTACTTTATAAAATCTAAATTTGCCTCTGTTAAAGGTACGGTTATTTCATCGGTTTTGGGTGCACTTATTATGACTCTTATTATGATACCGATGAATATTTGGCTTACTTCCGTTTTTATGCAATTACCCGCAAGTGAATTTATTAAAGGTTATCTTGGTTTTTGCGTTGCTTTTAATCTGTTGAAATCAGTTTTGAATATTGTCATTTTTTACGCATCGTTTTCAACGGTCGGCAAATTATATAATAAATTATACGAAAGGTGAGAATATTATGAAAACACAGACATATAATCTTACAAATGAAAATGTTACGCTCACTTCTTACATTCTCGACAGTTCAAATGAAATGAAATACCGTGAAATAAGACCTTCACTTTTGCTTTTACCCGGCGGCGGATATTCTTTTTGCTCGGACAGAGAAGCGGAGCCTATAGCCATGCATTTTCTTGCTATGGGAATTAACGTTTTCATTTTAAGGTATTCTTTAAAAGAAAACTCAAAATTTCCCCGTCCGCTCGATGATGCCGACGAAGCAATGAAATTTATTATTGACAATGCCGAAGAATTTCACGTTGATACCGGTAAAATAGCGGTTTGCGGTTTTTCTGCGGGAGGTCATCTTGCCGCAGCGCTCGGAACAATGGGCAAAATAAGACCTGCCGCAATGATACTCGGATACCCTTGCATAACGGAAGATATTTGTAACAGTCCCGTTCTTTCAAATAAAGTTCCCACTCTTGATGATAAAGTTGATGATAAAACACCGCCTGCATTTATTTTTGCGGCGGCGGATGACGGATGCGTTCCCATAAGAAGTTCTCTCGATATGGCTTTATCACTTTCAGCGCATAACATACCTTTTGAAATGTATATTGCCGAAAAAGGCGGTCACGGATTTGCAACCGGTGATTATGTTACTAATCAGAACGGCGGCAAACCGGAACTTTATGATTGGATTCCGATGTGCAAAAGGTGGCTTCAAAAACGCTTTTTTGAATAAATCTATTGACAAATAATTATTATATCAATAAAATTATAATATACCGGTTCTCGTTAATAATGAATATATGAATTGATTGGAGTTGTATTTATGGTATTTGAAAAAACAGTATCAATCATTTGTGACGAGTTCGATTTAAATGAAAGTGACATTTCAATGACAACTTCTTTGAAAGAAGATCTTGATATTGACAGTCTTGATTTGATTGACCTCGTCATGTCACTTGAAGATGAATTTTCAGTTGAACTTCCGGATGAAGCACTTGCGGATATGAAAACTGTCGGTGACATTGTTAAATATATTGAAGAAAACTAAGTAAAGGATTTTAAAAAATGGCTGATCAGAAAAAAATGGTAGAAGCAATAACATCTATGGAAGATGATTTTGCTCAATGGTATACGGATGTTGTTAAAAAGGCGGATCTTGTTGATTATTCAAGCGTAAAAGGCTGTATGATTATTCGCCCTTACGGTTATGCAATATGGGAAAATATTCAGAAAAATCTTGATACCCGTTTCAAAGAAACAGGTCACGAGAACGTTTATATGCCTTTGTTTATACCCGAAAGCCTTTTACAGAAAGAAAAAGATCACGTTGAAGGCTTTGCTCCCGAAGTTGCATGGGTAACTCACGGAGGAAGCGACAAACTCGAAGAAAGACTTTGTGTAAGACCTACTTCCGAAACACTCTTTTGCGAACATTATGCAAAAGTTGTTCAGTCACACAGAGATTTACCTAAACTCTACAATCAGTGGTGCAATGTTGTTCGCTGGGAAAAAACCACAAGACCGTTCTTAAGAACAAGAGAGTTTTTATGGCAGGAAGGTCACACCGTTCATGCAACTGCGGAAGAAGCGATTGAAGAAACGGAACGTATGCTTAACGTATATGCCGATTTCTGCAAAGATTCGCTCTGTATGCCCGTTGTTAAAGGCAGAAAGACAGAGAGCGACAAATTTGCAGGTGCAGTTGCTACATACGCAATCGAAGCACTTATGCACGACGGAAAGGCTCTTCAGGCAGGTACATCTCATTATTTCGGTGACGGCTTTGCTCGTGCTTTCAATATGACATATCAGGATAAAGACAATAAACTTCAATATGTTCATCAGACATCATGGGGTACTACAACAAGACTTATCGGCGCTGTTATTATGTCGCACGGTGACAATAACGGTCTTGTACTTCCTCCTGCGATTGCACCTATTCAGGTTGTTATTGTTCCGATTGCCGCACATAAAGAAGGCGTTCTTGACAAGGCTTACGAACTTCGTGACAGACTTTCAAAACTTTTCAGAGTTAAAGTTGACGATTCCGAACAGTCTGCCGGTTGGAAATTTGCAGAATATGAAATGAAGGGCGTTCCCGTTCGTCTTGAAATCGGTCCGAAAGATATTGAAAACAATCAATGTGTTCTTGTTCGCCGTGATAACCGTGAAAAATCATTTGTATCACTTGATACACTTGAAGACAGTTTACAGAACACACTTGACGCTTTTGCCCAAGCAATTTACAATAAAGCACTTGAAAACCTTAATAACCGTACATTTGCCTGCACTTCGATTGATGAAATCAATGAAAAACTTGTTTCTAACGGTGACGGCTTTGTAAAAGCAATGTGGTGTGGCGAAGAAGAATGTGAAGATAAAATTAAAGAACTTACCGGGGTCGGCTCCCGCTGTATTCCTTTTGAACAGGAAGAACTTTCCGACAAATGCGTATGCTGCGGTAAACCTGCAAAATGTATGGTTTATTGGGGCAAAGCATATTGATGTTATTCTGAAATACAATTATAATTTAAAACCCGTTGTGACTTTGATGTACACAACGGGTTTTTGAATTTTATGCGTTTATTAAGTCTTTCATAGAATATATGCCGTTCTTTTTTGTTGAAATAAACCTTGCGGCGTTAATTGCACCTTCTGCAAAAATTGCTCTTGAACGTGCGCTGTGAGAAATTTTAATAATTTCGTCTTTACCTGCAAAAATTACTTCGTGTTCTCCGACTATCGTTCCGCCTCTGATTGAATGTATTCCTATTTCATTTCCGGAGCGTTTTCCTTTTTCGGAGTGTCTGTCGTATTTATAATACGAATCGGGAAGTACTTCTTTAACGGCATCTGCAAGCATTATTGCAGTTCCGCTCGGAGCGTCAACTTTTTGATTATGGTGTGCTTCGACTATTTCAACATCAAAAGTTTTGCCTAACGCTTTTGCTGCCGCTTTTGCAAGTTCAGAAATAAGGTTAACACCGATTGACATATTATAAGAAAAGAATACGGCATTATTTTCGGAGTGGACTTTAATAGTGTTGATATCCTCATCCGTAAGTCCGGTTGTGGCAATTACAGCAGGAACACTGTTTTTTGCGGCATATTCAAGCAAAGAGGGGAGAATAACCGGTCTTGAAAAATCAATTATAACATCGGCTTTTATGTTAATATCGGAAAAACTCTGGAAAACGGGAAAACCGAGTGCGGGATTATCAATTACATCAACACCGGCAACAATTTCCATATCGTTATAATTGTTTATTCCTTCACGAATAAATGCGCCCATTTTGCCGCAACAGCCGCTTAAAATTATCCTTATCATTTAAACATCCTCCGGAAAATTAAATGAAGTTATGTTTCTTTAAAACTGATTTTAATAATTCGCTGTTTGAAGAACTAAGAGGTGATAAAGGCATTCTGCCTCTGCCGACATCAGTACCCATCATACACATTGCCGCTTTAACGGGAATCGGGTTAACATCGCAGAACAAAGCGTTACAAAGGTCAATATATTCAAGTTGAAGTTTTGCACTGTTTTTAAAATCTCCGTCAAGAGCAAATTGTGCTATATCGTGTGTTAATTTCGGAGCAATGTTTGAAAGAACGGAAATTACACCTTTTGCGCCCAAAGATATAAATGATGTTATCTGGTCATCGTTACCTGAATAAAAATTCAGTTCATCACCGCAAAGTGAAATTGATTTTGCGAGTGCGGAAACATCACCGTTTGCTTCCTTAGCACCGTTTATAAGCGGTAATTTTGATAATTCTTTATATGTTTCGGGTTTAATATTTACACCGGTTCTTGACGGAACATTGTAAAGAATAATAGGTGTTGAAACACGTTTTTCAATATATGTGTATGATTCAATTAAACCGTCCTGTGATGCTTTATTATAATAGGGAGTTACCATTAACAAACCGTCAACTCCGCATTTTTCGGCATCATTTGAAAGCATAACCGAATGTTTTGTGTCGTTACTTCCCGTACCAGCAATTACAGGTATTCTGCCTGCAGAAACTTTTACTGCGGTACGTATTGCTTCGACGTGCTCATCATAAACGAGTGTGGATTTTTCACCTGTTGTTCCGCAAACAACAAGTGCATCCGTTCCGTTCTCAATCTGATTTTCTATAATCTGTTCGAGAAGCGGAAAATTAATTTTAAGATCCTCGCCGGTAAAAGGTGTAATAAGCGCAACACCGGCACCCGTGAATATAGGCTTTTTCACAGTATGACCTCCAATTAAATTTATTTATCAGTCCATATAACCTTCAGCGCAAAGAAGTTCCGCAAGAAGAACAGCGCCGCCTGCCGCACCTCTTAAAGTGTTGTGTGCAAGGCATACGAACTTATAATCGAACTGGGTATCTTCACGAAGTCTGCCGATTGAAACTGCCATACCGTTTTCAAGATTTCTGTGTGTTTTTGTCTGAGGACAGTCATCTTCTTCAAAATAATGAAGG
>JAZUKF010000069.1:0-16836 GCA_045643165.1 Acutalibacteraceae bacterium
GTCAGAAATCCGAAGCACGCCAAGATAATTATTCAGGAGATTGTCTCCGATATGCTTCAGGGCGGCGAGGATATGGGACTTGTTACCGTCCCGTCCGTGATACTTCTTATCGGCGTCAACGGAGTCGGAAAGACGACGACAATAGGAAAAATGGCGGATCAGTTTAAATCTGAGGGCAAAAAGGTAATTTTAGGTGCGGCGGATACATTCAGAGCGGCGGGTATTGACCAGCTTCAGATATGGGCGGACAGAGCGGGCGTTGAAATGATAAAGCACGCAGAAGGCTCCGACCCGGCGGCAGTCGTATTTGACACAATCAATGCAGGCATAGCAAGAGACTGTGACATAATCATCTGTGAGACGGCGGGAAGACTTCATAATAAGAAAAACCTTATGGACGAGCTTGCCAAGATATACAGAGTTATCGACAGAGAATTACCCTGGTCGGACAGAGAAATTCTTCTCTGCCTTGACGCTACAACAGGTCAGAACGCAGTCAATCAGGCAAGAGAATTCAAAAATGTTGCCGATATTACGGGCATCGTACTTACAAAACTTGACGGCACCGCAAGAGGCGGCGTTGTTCTTGCAATTAAAAACGATTTGAGAGTACCTGTGAAATTTGTAGGTGTTGGTGAAAAAATCGACGATTTGCAACCCTTTAATCCGTCCGCTTTTGCAGAGGGCTTATTCGATGCCGAACCGCTTCATGATGATGACGATGAAGAAGAAAGCGAAGAAACATAATGGATTATATTATTGCAACTCATAACAGAAAAAAGCAGGCAGAACTTCAAAGAGTTTTACTCCCCTTAGGAATAAACGTACTTACTGCGGATGACCTTAATATAAAGCTATCCGAACCTGTTGAAGACGGGAAAACTTTTGCTGAAAATGCTGAAATCAAGGCACTGTCCGGATGCCGTGAAAGCGGACTTCCCTGTATCGCAGATGATTCCGGTCTTGTGGTGGATGCGTTAAACGGTGCTCCGGGAATTTACTCCGCACGTTATTCCGGCGGAGATGACAAAATGAATAACATAAAACTTCTGGATGATTTAAAAGATGTTCCGGAAGAAAAAAGAACCGCAAGATTTGTCAGCTGTATTTGTGTTGTTTTTCCTGACGGCAGAAAAATATTTGCCGAAGGAAAATGTGAAGGAAAAATTGCTTTTGAAGAACAGGGAAAGGGCGGTTTCGGATACGATCCGATATTTCTAACGCAGTACGGTTGCTTCGGTGAATTAACGGCGGAGCAAAAGGACAGAGTAAGCCACCGTGGAAATGCTTTACGCAATCTTTCAAAAATTTTATGCAATTTACAGGAGAGTTAAATATGACGAGCAAGGAACGTGCAAAATTAAGAGGAGAGGCAAACTCCCTGGAAGTTCTTTTCCAGGTCGGAAAAGGCGGAATAAACGATGCTTTCATAAAACAGGCATCTGATGCGTTGGCAAAAAGAGAACTTATCAAACTTAAAGTTCTGCTTGAATCCTCGCCGATAACGCCCAGGGAAGCGGCTGATGAAATAGCAGAAAAAACTCAGTCCGAAGTAGTTCAGGTTATCGGCGGATGTATGATTTTTTATAAATACAATCCGGAACTGCATAAGAAAAAGACAGTTAAACCCGTCAGAAAAAACACCGAGGAAAAACCGAAAAACCGCTTTTGGTACGGCAAAGCCGACAATGATAAAAAATACTCTAAAAGCGGTAACGGTTACGGCAGGAATAAATAATTATGAAAATCGGAATATACGGCGGTACCTTTAATCCTCCCCATAACGGACATATTATATTGGCGGAAAATTTTATTAAAGAAATAAATCTTGATAAACTTCTGATTATTCCTGCGGGTATTCCTCCCCATAAGGCGGCAAAAAACCTTCCCGACGGAAAAGACAGGGCGGAAATGTGCCGAATTGCTTTCGGAAATATCCTGAAAACGGAAATAAGTAATATTGAACTTAACCGCAGCGGTAAAAGTTACACCGTTGACACGCTGACGGAAATCAAAAAAACATATCCAGAAAGTGAAATTTTTTTACTTGTAGGAACGGATATGTTGTTAAGTTTCAAGCGTTGGTACCGTTGGGAGGATATATTAAGTATGGCTGTTCTTTGCTGCGGAGACAGGGACGAAATTGATTTAAGGAAAAATGCGGACAAGGACTTGCTTGAAAAAGTTATTCTGTTGAAAGGTGAAAAATTTTCCGTCAGTTCCACATTCATACGTGAACTTATTTCAAAAAAAGAAAATATTTCTCACCTTGTCCCGAAGGAAATTGAAAAATATATTACAGAAAAAGGATTATACAATGCTTGACACCGAAAGAAACGAAGAATTTACTGAAATAATACGCAAAAGATTAAATGAAAAAAGATTTATTCATTCTCTGAATGTTGCGGAATGTGCAAAAAAACTTGCCGATATTTACGGAGGTAATAAAGAAAAATCTTTTACCGCAGGGCTTCTCCATGACATTATGAAAAATGCCGATAAAAGCGAACAACTGCAAATAATAAATGAGGGTAAAATAATCCTCACGGAAGAAGAAAAGGACAATCCGAAACTTTGGCACGCAATAGCCGGAGCCGAATATATGAGAAATAAATTGAATGTTCGGGATGAAGAAATAATTGATGCCGTCCGATATCACACCACCGGCAAAAAGAATATGTCTTTACTTGCCAAAATAATATATATAGCAGATTATATTTCCGATGACCGTGATTATCCGGGAATTGAGGAAATAAGAGCGGCGGCTTACGAAAGTCTTGAAAAAGCCATGATGATAGGGCTGGAATTCAGCATTAAAGAAATTGTCGAAAACAAGCAAATTATTCATCCTGACAGCATTGATGCATATAATGAACTCATTCTAAAAAAACTGTATTAAACGGAGGTTGATACTGTGAAACACGAAGAAATAATTAAAAATATAGTTCTCGCTCTTGACGAGAAAAAGGCGGAAGATATAAAAGCCATTGAAATAACGGAACTTACAATCGTTGCGGATTGTTTTATTATCGCAAGCGGTACTTCAAGCACCCATGTCAAAGCACTTGCAGGGGAAGTTGAGGACAGAATGACAAAAGCGGGAGTTGAACCGCAGCACATTGAAGGAAGAGCAACAGGCTGGATACTGCTTGATTACGGTACGGTTGTTGTGCACATTTTTGATGAAAAAAGCCGTGAATATTACAACCTTGAACGGTTGTGGCAGGATGCAAAAATAATGGATATAAACGATATAATCGGTTGATTTTAGGAGTTGATATATTATGAACTACGATTTTAAACAAACAGAAAAAAAGTGGCAGCAAATTTGGGAGGAAACAGGAGTTTTCCATGCGAAACAGGATTTTTCTCTCCCTAAATTCTATTGCCTTGTTGAATTCCCTTATCCTTCGGGACAGGGACTTCATGTAGGACATCCCCGTTCCTACACCGCACTTGACATTGTAGCAAGAAAGAAACGTCTTGAAGGCTATAATGTTCTTTATCCCATGGGCTGGGATGCTTTCGGTCTTCCTACCGAAAATTTTGCAATAAAAAATCATGTTCATCCTGCCGAGGTTACAAAAGATAACATTGCTCACTTCAAAAAACAGCTTCAATCATTGGGCTTCAGCTTCGATTGGAGCAGAGAAATAAATACCACCGATCCTTCCTATTATAAATGGACACAATGGATTTTCATTCAGCTTTTCAAAAAAGGTCTTGCATATAAAAAAGAAATGGCGGTAAACTGGTGTACCTCCTGCAAATGCGTTCTTGCAAACGAAGAAGTAGTAAACGGCGTTTGTGAACGTTGCGGAAGCGAAGTAGTAAGAAAAGTTAAAAGCCAATGGATGCTTAAAATCACGGAATATGCCCAAAGACTTGTTGACGATATAGACGAACTTGACTTTATCGACCGTGTTAAAATTCAGCAGAAAAACTGGATAGGACGGTCCACCGGTGCAGAGGTTGATTTCACCGCCACAACAGGCGATACGCTCACCGTTTACACAACACGTCCCGATACGCTTTTCGGTGCTACATATATGGTTATTTCTCCGGAACATCCGTATATTGAAAAATGGGCCGACAAAATTTCCAACATTGACGAAATTCTTGCCTACAAAGAAGCATCGGCAAAAAAATCAGATTTTGAAAGAACCGAACTTAATAAAGAAAAAACCGGTGTTTGCATAAAAGGAATAAAAGCAATCAATCCCGTCAACGGTACGGAAATCCCGATTTATATTTCAGACTACGTTCTCGTTTCCTACGGTACAGGTGCCATTATGGCAGTACCTGCCCATGACACAAGAGACTGGGAATTTGCAAAGAAATTTAATCTTCCCATAATTGAAGTCGTAAAAGGCGGTAATGTTGAAGAAGAACCCTTTACGGACTGTGCCACAGGTGTAATGGTCAACTCCGATTTCCTTACAGGTCTTTCCGTTGAGGATGCGAAGAAAAAAATCATTGAGTATCTCACCGAAACGGGAAAAGGTCATGAAAAAGTCAACTTTAAATTGAGAGACTGGGTATTCTCCCGTCAGAGATATTGGGGCGAACCTATCCCCATCGTTCACTGCGATAAATGCGGATATGTACCCCTTGACGAAAGCGAACTTCCTTTGGAATTACCGAATGTTAAAAGTTATGAACCTACGGATAACGGTGAAAGTCCCTTGGCTCCCATGACGGATTGGGTGAACACCACCTGTCCGAAATGCGGAGGTCCCGCAAAGAGAGAAACCGATACAATGCCTCAATGGGCAGGTTCATCATGGTATTTCCTCAGATACTGCGATCCCCACAATGATAAAGAACTTGCCTCAAAGGAAGCATTGGAATATTGGTGTCCCGTAAACTGGTACAACGGAGGAATGGAGCATACCACACTTCACCTTCTGTACAGCCGTTTCTGGCACAAATTCCTTTATGATATCGGCGTTGTTCCCACAAAAGAACCCTATGCAAAACGTACAAGCCACGGAATGATTCTCGGTGAAAACGGCGAAAAGATGAGTAAATCAAGAGGTAACGTCGTTAACCCGGATGATATAGTAAACGAATACGGTGCCGATACAATGCGTCTTTACGAAATGTTTATAGGCGACTTTGAGAAAGCCGCGCCCTGGAATTCATCAAGCATAAAAGGATGTAAAAGATTTGTTGATAAAATCTGGAACCTTCAGGAAAATCTTGTTGACGGTGATGAATACCGCAAGGAAATCGAAAGCGATATGCACCGCACAATCAAAAAGGTTTCGGAGGATATTGATGCCCTCAAATGCAACACCGCAATAGCGGCAATTATGACACTGCTTAACAAAATCGGTGAAACAGGCAAAATCAACAAGGCTGAATATAAAACCGTTCTTATGCTTGTCAATCCCTTTGCTCCCCATGTTACAGAGGAAATCTGGGAACAGCAATCCTTCGGCGGTAAAGTAACAGATAACAAATGGCCGGGATTTGATGAAGAAAAATGCAAGGAATCAAGCATTGAAATCGTTGTACAGATAAACGGAAAGGTACGTGCAAAATTGTCCGTTCCCGCTGATATTTCCAATGAAGATGCCATTCTGACTGCGAAGAAAGATGAAAAAATTGCCGAAGCAATAGAGGGCAAGACTATTGTAAAAGAACTTTACGTTAAGGGTAGACTTGTAAATATAGTAATCAAATAAAAAAATGAGGCTCTGAATTTCGACTTGAATTCAGAGCCTCATTTTAGTTATTTTTTGATTTTTCTTTTATATATTATTACGCCCGAAACAAGTGCGAAAATAATGATAACCGCCGTCAATAAAGGAATAAATATCTTTATTTTTTCCTTTTCGTTTTCAAGTTTTTTCTTTTCCTCTTTAAGCTTTATTATACTGTCCGGAACGGAAAAAGATTTTATTTCTCCGTTTATCATACCGTGAATTTGCTCGCTTCTTGTTTGGACAATAATCGGAATGGTAATTTCAACGGTACCGTTTTTACACATCTCATAATAACGGGGAAGGTAATCCTTCAAACTGTCCGGTAAAGAAGTTTCTCTTCCGAAATAGGGTTCCAGAAGTTTAAGCTGACTTAAAATATTTTTATTTATATAGTCTTTATTTAAAAATTTATCCGTTATTTCAAGCAAATACTCATAATATTTATTCTTATATTTTTCGTTTTGAAGCACAAGACCGAGCAGTTTATTTTGGTCATACTGTTCATTTCCCACATACCCGTCAACGCTCCAATCGGTATCCCAAAATCCATCAAAAGCATTATCCAAATCCCATGGAATTACAATGGTTTTTCCGTCAATACAATAAAGATAAAAATTACTTGTTCTGCAAAGCATACTGTCGGTATCGCCCACAGCCATGGAAACGGCATAATACTTTAATAACGTATCCGTATCAAGGACTTTTTCATAATCATTATTTTTCAGCCCGTTGATAGTATCAAGCAAAGTTTTATTATTATCATTTGTGATTTTTGTTTCAAGTTCTCCCAGCCATTCGCTGTAAATTGCTTTTTCTCCGTCCTCTGTGGTTGTACTTTTATACAAACTTCCTTCAAGAACGCCGCCGAAATGCCTTTTACAAAAATTTTTATTAACGGTTTCCACCGCAAGATATAATCCCCAATCCTCACCGTTTATCTTAACAAACGCAAAGGAACAGTCCGGGCAAAGAATATCCATGCTTCTGCAAATCTCATAGGCATTGTATTCCGCAAGAATTCTGTCGCCGACACAGTTATTAAGTTTAATGGAATTAGCGGAATTAAAATTCACACCGCTTTCAAACTCATCAAGCTTCAGTTCAAAGGGAAACCTGTATGTCCCCCATGAAATTGCTCTTTTCAAAGAACTTGAACCTTTGACTTTGATACCGATTTTATCAAATCTTTGTCCGTCAATGGTTACCGATGCCTCATGCATCGTTTTACTTTCCGGATCCTTCTTTATTTCATCGAAAACTTCATCACTCATCTCGATATTTATTTCAATGACTCTGTTTTTATAATCCGGGAAACACTTATTTCCCTCCGCATTGACTGAAAGAATACCGAAGACAGTAAAAATAAAAACGGAAAAAATCAAAGAAAAAAATGCTCTTTTCATAAAAATATCACCTAAGATAAAAAATTTTTTAATTCTTTTCGTGAAGCAAATGAAATACATTCATCACCGGCACAAATTATATGGTCAATCAGTTTTATCCCTATGGTATTAAGCACGCTTGTTATCCTGAATGTTGCATCAATATCCTCCCTGGAAGGCTTCTTTATTTCATCCGGATGATTATGAGCAATAACTATATATTTTGCATTATTTCTTATGGCAATTTCAACGATATTTTTTGTATCGAAACGGACATAATCCACTCCGCCCTCGTTTAACATCGTACAGTTGACTATCCTCATGGAACAGTCGAGAGCAATTACGTAAAATTTCTCGTTTTGTTCGGAAACGAACTTCGATTTTACATATGCTTTCATATCTTCGGAGTTGTTTATTTCAACCCTGTTATATTTATTCTCCTGATATATCTTAAACAATTTAGGAAGCGATGAAAGTAAATCGGCACTTACCTCACTTATCCCTTTTACAGTCATTAAATCTGCGGGATTTGCTTCAAGCACAGCTGAAAATGAACCGAATTTATTTATTAACATATGAGCCAATTCATTTGTATCCTTATACGGAACCGTATGGAAAAGAATATATTCCAACACCTGATGCTCCGATAAGCTTTCAATACCGTTAGCTCTGATTCTTTCTCTAACTCTTGCTCTGTGACCTTTATGCAAATTTTCTTTTTCCAAAAAATCACCCCGAAATCAAATTAGTCTTTTATTTATTATAAAAATATGATATAATCAGTTATCAACATTTTTATGAAAGGTTTACCTATGAAAAGTTACACAATATCTCAAAACGATGCCAACCAACGTCTTGATAAATTCATAAAAAAATCATTCCCGAATTTGCCCGTTTCCTTAATGTACAAATATATCCGCACAAAAAATATCAAGGTAAATTCAAAAAGAGCCGAAATTTCAACTCGTCTTCAACCCGGAGACATTGTAGATTTATATGTAAATGATGAATTTTTAGTTAAGGGAGAAACAAGATATGACTTTCTTTCCGCCTCAAACAAAATTGATATAATTTACGAGGATGAAAATATTATCATCACAAACAAGCCCGTGAATTTACTTTGCCACCCGGACAACAATGAATATAACGATACGCTTATTACGAGAATTAAAAAATATCTTTACGAAAACGGAAAATACGAACCTGATAAAGAAAATTCCTTTGCACCGGCACTTATTAACAGAATTGACAGAAACACAAGCGGAATAGTTATAGCCGCAAAAAATGCGGAAAGCCTGAGAATATTAAACACTAAAATGAAAAACCGTGAATTACATAAATATTACAGACTGATTGTCCACGGCTCGCCTAAAGAAAAAAGCGGAATTTTAGAGGGATATTTATATAAAGACGAGGAGAAAAACAAGGTAACCGTTTATTCTTCACCACGTGAAAACTGCAAAACCATCAGAACAAAATACAAAGTCATAGACACAAAAGATAATCTGAGCCTTGTTGAAGTTGAATTGCTTACCGGAAGAACGCATCAAATTCGTTCTCACTTTGCATCCATCGGACATCCCCTTTTAGGCGACGGCAAATACGGAACAAACAAACTCAACAAAGAAAAAGGTTACAAAAAACAATGCCTTTGCTCCTACAAACTGATTTTTGATTTCACATCGGATGCAGGTATTTTAAACTATTTAAACAAACGTGTTTTTGAAATTCATGATATATGGTTTCAAAGAGAATTTGAAAACGGAACATTATAAAAAATATAAAAAAATTGCAAAAAAGGGTTGAAATTTATTTTAAATTCTGCTATAATGTTGGCAATGCATCGCTTTAAAGGTTTAAAGCGTTCAAGTTTAAGGCATTTTTCCAAAGGATTTTTTCTGTTTCGCTATCCTTAAACGGCAGATTTTCTGCTGTTTTTTTATATTCTCCCTGGTCTTTCCACGGAGAATCGGTGGCAAAAAGAATTTTATCAATTCCCCTGTCCTTTATGAATTTCAAAAGCAGGTCTTCGGGAATTCTGTCCAATACGAAGCTTGTATCGTAATACACTCCGTATTTATCAATACCGGAAAAATCGCCTTCACATTTAAGATTTCCGTAGGAACCTAAATGGGCTAAAACAATATTTCCTTTCGGAAGATTTAACTTCACTTTTTCCAGCATATCCTCAATTCTTTCGGGACTGCAATGAACAATATCCGGGGATACCACATCATATCCGCAATGGAATGATATCGTAAATCCGAGGAAAAGTGCATAGTTTATTATTCTGATATATTTTTCATCATTTACAAATGTACCCTGATAATCGGGTTGAAGTTTTATCCCTTTTAAACCGGATGCTTTTATTATTTCAAGTTTTTCTTCCGGGTTTTCGTTATCCGGATGAATACCGCCGAAGGAAATAAGACCGTCCTTACCGTTTATTTCTGCGGCAAACTTGTTTATGCTTTCAAATTGACCGGGCGATGTAACAACAGGTAATACAACACTTCTGTCAATTCCGTTTTTCTTCATGGAGGAAATGAGAGAGTTTTTTGTGCCGTCTGTAAAGTTCCTGTCATCTTTCCCGTCATTTTTTAAATTTCCTTTTAAAACCTTCAATGCCGAAGCGGCGATTTTATCGGGGAAAACATGGGTATGTAAATCAATTACCATTAAGTTTCGTCCTTACTATTATCGTCTGATAATATATTACATTATTTTGTTGTTTAAGTCAATTATTTTATTAAATATAAATATGAGGTGATTACTATGGCAGTAAAAATCAGTTTTCTTGTAATCTTTGTTTTCGTAATGTTATTCGTGGGAATATATTGCAGAAAAAAAGCAACAAACATTAACGGATTTGTTCTCGGCGGAAGAAATGTAGGTCCGTGGCTCTCTGCGTTCTCCTATGGTACATCGTATTTTTCCGCCGTAATTTTTGTAGGTTATGCCGGTCAGTTCGGTTGGAAATACGGTATTGCTTCAACATGGATAGGTCTCGGAAACGCTTTTATCGGTTCTCTCCTTGCATGGAACATTCTCGGCAGAAGAACACGTATAATGACTCAACATCTTGAGAGCAAAACGATGCCGGATTTTCTCGGTACACGTTTTGACAGTAATCCTTTGAAAATTTTTGCTTCCGCAATAATTTTTCTCTTCATGATACCTTATACCGCTTCGCTTTTCAACGGTCTCTCAAGACTTTTCGGTATGGCTTTCAACATCCCGTACTCCGTATGTGTAATTGCCATGGCGGTGCTTACGGGAATATATGTTGTCGTAGGCGGTTATATGGCAACGGCGGTCAACGACCTTATTCAGGGAATTATCATGTTATTCGGAATAGTTGCGGTCATCGTTGCAGTTCTCAAAGGTAACGGCGGCTTCACGGAAGCGGTAAATTCTTTATCACTTATTAAAACGGAAACAGGAGAATTAGGCAAATTCGCTTCCTTCTTCGGACCGGACCCGATAAACTTAATCGGTGTTGTTCTCTTAACTTCATTAGGCACATGGGGACTTCCTCAAATGGTACAGAAATTCTATTCCATTGACAATGAATCCTCAATCAGAAAAGGTACGATAGTTTCCACGGTTTTTGCTGTAATCGTTGCCGGCGGATGTTATTTCCTCGGCGGATTCGGCAGACTTTATGCAGATAAGGTTGAATATGCAAACGGACAGGTAATCTTTGACAGCATTATTCCCTCAATGGTAAAAGGGCTTCCCGATATACTTATCGGAATTGTAATCATACTTGTTCTCTCCGCATCAATGTCAACGCTTTCGTCCCTTGTTCTTACATCAAGTTCAACCATTACTCTTGACTTTATTTCCACAATAAAGAAAAAATCACTTAATGAAAAATCAAAATTATTGACAATAAGAATATTTATTCTTTTCTTTATCGCAATTTCCGCTATTATTGCAATCGTTCAGGCAAAATCATCCGTAACATTTATCGCACAACTTATGGGAATATCCTGGGGTGCAATGGCAGGTGCATTTTTAGCCCCCTTCTTATTAGGTCTTTATTGGAAAAAGGTTACGAAAATTTCCGTATATGTCAACTTCATTGTGGGCACGGGAATTATGATTTTAAATATGGTTGCCAATGATATTTTCCCCACACTTTTAAAATCCCCCATAAATGCAGGCGTACTTTCCATGGTACTCGGTTTCGTAATTGTACCGGTTGTAAGTCTGATGACACAGAAAACAGTTGATAAGGACAGAACGGAAAAAATCTTTTCCTGTTATGAAAAAACCGTAACCACAACAAGTAAACATACATTAAACGATAATTAAATGTACAGAGGTAATAAATATGTTTTTTCAAAAAGATATTGAAACAATGCCGAGAAAAAAACTTGAAGAACTTCAGCTTGAAAGACTTAAATGGGTTGTTGATTATTCTATCCGCAACGTGCCTTTCTATGCAAAGCGTCTCGGCGAAGCAGGTGTTACTGCTGAAAAAATTAAAAGTCTTTCCGACATTCAGTACATCCCCATGACCACAAAAGCGGATATCAGAGATAACTATCCCTTCGGTCTTTTCGGTGCAAAGATGAAAGACATTGTCCGTATTCATGCTTCAAGCGGTACAACAGGAAAGCCCACCGTTGTAGGTTACACAAGAAACGACCTTAACAACTGGAGCGACTGTGTTGCTCGTCTGAGCATGGCGGTTGGCGTTACCGACGAGGATGTGGCACAAATTTCCTTCGGCTACGGACTTTTCACCGGTGCTTTGGGACTTCATTACGGACTTGAAAAAATCGGTTGTGCCGTAATCCCCGTATCTTCCGGAAACACGGAAAAACAGGCGATGCTCCTTAACGATTTCGGAACAACGGTTCTTATCAGCACCCCTTCCTATGCTATGTATATGAGCGAGGTTGCCCATGAAATGGGCATCAAAAATGAAGATTTGAAACTTCGTATCGGTCTTTTCGGTTCGGAAGGATGCACAATGGAATTGAGAAATAAAATTGAAAAAGGTTTCGGACTTTTCTCCACCGATAACTACGGTATGAGCGAACTTATGGGACCGGGAGTTGCGGGAGAATGTGTTGAAAGAAACGGCTTGCATTTTGCGGAAGATCACTTCATCCCGGAAATCATCGACAGTAAAACGGAAAAAATCCTTGATCCCGGTGAAACAGGTGAACTTGTTATCACCACCATCACAAAAGAAGGTATCCCCATGCTTCGTTACAGAACAAAGGATATCACAAGACTTAATTATGAACCCTGCAAATGCGGAAGAACTCATTGCCGTATGGATAAAGTCGGCGGCAGAGCCGATGATATGCTTAAAATCAGAGGCGTTAACGTATTCCCGTCTCAGATTGAAAGTGTCCTTGCTCAGCTTGACGGCATTTCACCTCACTATGAACTTATACTTACAAGAAAAAATTATACAGACTATCTTGAAGTACGTATTGAAATAAACGACTCATCTCTGCTTGAAAACTTCTCAAAACTTAATGCACTTCGTGAACTTTGTGTGGCAAAACTTCACACAGTTTTAGGTATCAGCGCAAAGGTTACACTTGTTGCACCTAAAACCATCAAGCGTTACGAAGGCAAGGCAAGAAGAATTGTTGATAAAAGAAATGAAGCGGAAGCATAAAAAAGGAGAATTGTTTTGAAAGAGATTATGATCGGTAATGCTGCGGTTGCCAGAGGCTTGTACGAAGCAGGCTGCTCCGTTGTATCAAGTTATCCCGGTACGCCCAGCACGGAAATAACAGAATTTGCAAGCAAATATGATGATATATATTGTGAATGGGCTCCCAATGAAAAGGTGGCAACAGAGGTTGCCTTCGGTTCTTCCATGGGAGGAAAAAGAAGCTGCTGTGCCATGAAGCACGTAGGTCTTAATGTTGCGGCTGATCCACTTTTCACAATGTCATACACAGGTGTAAACGGCGGTCTTGTAATATGTGTTGCAGACGATCCGGGTATGCACTCATCTCAGAATGAGCAGGATTCACGTCATTATGCAATCGCCGCAAAGGTTCCCATGTTAGAGCCTTCGGACTCCTCTGAAAGTCTTAATTTTGCAAAAAAAGCATTTGATATTTCAGAAAAATATGACACACCTGTTATTTTAAGAATGTGTACAAGAATTGCTCATTCTCAAAGTATTGTTAACACCGGTGAAAGAGTTGAATACAAGCAAAAAGAATATGTTAAAACTCCGGAAAAATATATTATGATGCCGGGCTATGCCAAAAAGCGTCATCCCGTAGTGGAAGAAAGAACAAAACTTCTTACGGAACTTTCCGAAACGGATGAATTTAACTTTATTGAATACGGCGGTACGGAAATAGGTATCATAACATCCGGTGCTTCCTATCAGTATGTTAAGGAAATTTTCGGTGATACGGTCAGCGTTCTTAAAATCGGTATGGTTAATCCCCTTCCCGTAAAGAAGATAAAGGATTTTGCCGAAAAAGTTGACAGACTTATCGTAATCGAAGAACTTGACGGAGTAATCGAAACACATTGTAAAAATATCGGCGTTAAAGTCGAAGGCAAAGATATGTTCACCTGCATCGGAGAATTTTCTCAAAAAACAATAGCCGATGTATTCGGACTTGAGAAAAAAGCATCGGTTAAGGCTGATACTTCCATACCGATAAGGCCTCCGGTAATGTGTGCAGGATGTCCCCACAGAGGAATATATTACACTCTTTCTAAAAATAAAATCACAGTTATCGGCGATATCGGATGCTACACTCTTGGTGCTCAGGCTCCGTTATGTGCCGTTGATTCCACGCTTTGTATGGGTGCTTCCGTTTCAGGTATTCACGGTTTCAACAAAGCATTGGATGAAAAGAGCAGTCATAAAACTGTTGCGGTTATAGGCGACTCAACGTTTATGCATTCCGGTATAACAGGTCTTGTAAACATCACATATAACAATTCAAATTCAACCGTTATTATTCTTGATAACTCCATCACGGGAATGACGGGACATCAGCAAAATCCCACAACAGGTTACACCATCAAAGGCGATCCCACATCAAAAATCAATCTTGAAGCATTGTGCAAAGCCGTTGGTATTAACCGTGTAAAAGTCATTGATCCGTATAACCTTGAGGAATGTGAAAAGGTTATTATGGAAGAACTTGAAGTAAACGAACCCTCAGTTATTATTTCACGCCGTCCCTGTGCATTGCTGAAATATGTTAAAGCAAAGCCTCCGCTTAAAGTAGATACGGAAAAATGTAAGGGTTGCAAGAAATGTATGAAATTAGGTTGCCCCGCAATCAGTATTCATAACAAGAAAGCGGAGATTGACACAACTCTCTGTGTAGGCTGCGGAGTATGTGAAGGGCTTTGCGGTTTTGATGCAATTAAGGGTGAGGTGTAAAATATGGATACAAAAAGCATTATGATAGTCGGTGTCGGCGGTCAGGGCTCTCTGCTTGCAAGTAAACTTTTAGGCAGACTTCTTATGAACGAAGGCTACGATGTTAAAGTTTCCGAGGTTCACGGAATGAGTCAAAGAGGCGGTTCCGTTGTAACCTATGTACGTTACGGCGATAAGGTTTATTCTCCCATAATCGAATCCGGAGAAGCGGATTACATTATCTCCTTTGAAAAACTTGAGGGGGCAAGATGGGCTGAATGTCTTAAAATCGGAGGAAAAATAATCGTCAACACTCAACAAATTGATCCTATGCCGGTTATTACCGGAATGGCTCAGTATCCCGAAAACATCCTTGAAGAATTAAAAGAAAAGGGCGTTGATATTGATGACATTGATGCACTTTCACTTGCCGAAAAAGCGGGAAGCAGTAAAGCGGTTAATGTTGTTCTGATGGGCAGACTTGCCAAATATTTTGATATTGAATACAGCAAATGGGAAAAGGCACTTGAAGAAACAGTTGCACCCAAATTCCTTGAAATGAATAAAAAAGCTTTGAATTTAGGATATAATTTCTGAATTCATAAAAGGAGAAATTTTCATGGCAAAATATTGGCAGGAAGAAATTGAAACGGCATCCCGTGAACAAATTAAAGCATGGCAGGATGAACGTCTTGTAAAAACGGTAAAAAGAGTTTATGATAATGTTGAGCATTACCGTAAAAAAATGGATGAACTGGGAATTAAGCCGGAGGATATTAAATCAAGAGATGACCTGTATAAACTTCCTTTCACCTATAAACAGGATTTGCGTGATACCTACCCTTACGGACTTTTTGCCTGTCCTTTAAGCGAAGTTGTTGAACTTCATGCTTCAAGCGGTACAACAGGAAAACAGATTGTTGTAGGTTACACCGAAAACGACCTGAAATCCTGGGGTGAGATCTGTGCCAGAGCATTGGTTTGTGCCGGTGCCGACAAAGAGGATATGGTTCACATTTCCTTCGGATACGGTTTATTTACAGGCGGTTTCGGTATTCATAAGGGTGTTCAGCATATGGGTGCCACGGCAATCCCCGTTTCATCCGGCAATACTGCAAGGCAAATCACCATCATGCAGGACTTTAAATCAAACATTCTCTGCTGTACTCCGTCATACGCAATGTACATGGCGGAAACAATGGAAAATCAGGGAATTGATATATCAAAACTTTCATTAAAATCAGGCATTTTCGGTGCAGAACCATGGACAGATGAAATGCGTCATGATTTAGAAAATAGATTGAATATCAAAGCATACGATATATACGGCCTGACGGAAATCATGGGACCGGGTGTATCATACGAATGTGAAGAACAATCGGGTATGCACGTAAACGAGGACCATTTTATTATAGAAATCATTGATCCGGAAACGGGCGAGGTTCTGCCGGAAGGTGAGCAGGGAGAAATTGTTTTCACCTGCATTACAAAAGAAGCATTCCCGGTAATCCGTTACAGGACAAGAGATATCGGCATTATTTCAACAAAGCCATGCTCCTGCGGAAGAACATTTGTTAAGATGACAAAGCCCATGGGAAGAACCGATGATATGCTCATTATCAGAGGTGTAAACGTGTTCCCGTCTCAGATTGAAACAGTTCTTATTAAACTGGGATACAGCACAAATTATCTGATAACCGTTGACAAAAAGAATAATCTTGATACAATGGAAGTGGCGGTTGAAATGTCCGAAAAACTTTTCTCCGACACGGTTTCAAAAATTTCCTCAAAAGAAAATGAAATTTCACAGGCATTGAAATCGCTTTTGGGAATTATGGCAAAAGTAAAATTAGTCGCACCGAATTCCATCACACGTTTTGAAGGAAAAGCAAAGCGTGTTATTGATAACAGAAAAATTTAAGGAGGTTTTACCATGACAATAAAACAACTTTCTGTTTTTGTGGAAAATAAAGCAGGTACTCTTATAGAAATTACAAAGGTTCTTTCCGATGCAAATATTGATATCAGGGCAATGTCCATTGCCGATACACAGGATTTCGGTATTCTCCGCCTTATCGTTGATGATGAGGAAAAAGCAAAAAATGCCCTTCAAAATTACGGCTGTTTCGTTTCAATCACGGAGGTTATCGGTATTGCCGTTTCAGATGAGCCGGGAAGTCTTTCCAAAGTTATCGCTCTCCTTGCCGACAACGGTATAAATATTGAATATATGTATGCTTTCATCACCATTTCAAAGCAGTATGCTTATGTTGTCGTCCGTGTAGAAAACAATGAAAAGGCATGCAAAATTCTTGAAGAAAACGGCGTTCAGTTTGTGACTGAAAGTGATATCAAAAAGATATAAAAA
>JAZUKF010000070.1:0-13807 GCA_045643165.1 Acutalibacteraceae bacterium
ATAAAAAGATGCAGCCTGTCCGGAAGATGTAAGTACTGCGGCAACTCCGCCTTCAAGTGCGGCAATCTTTGCCGCTACTGCATCATTTGTGGGGTTTTGCAAACGGGTATAAAAATATCCGTCGGATTCAAGGTCGAAGCATTTTCCCATTTCTTCACTGCTTTCATATTTAAAAGTAGTGCTTTGAACAATAGGTAACACTCTCGGTTCACCGTTTTTCGGTTCGTATCCCGCATGCAGACATAATGTTTCAATATTCATTTTTCAACTCTCCTCATATATTTAAGAATTTTTTTATTAAATCCGGTCCGAAATCCACATAATTACCTGTGGTCTTTGCGGAATTTTCGTTAATGCTTTCCACACCGCTTCTCTTTTCATCCGCCTTATGATAAATCATATACGGTACAGGCTCGGAAGAGTGTGTGGCCGTTAAAATCGGTGTAGGATGATCGGGAAGGATCATAATTTTATAATCCTCAAATTTTTCCAATCCCTCAATAATTACAGGCAAAACCTTTTCATCAATAAGTTCGATTGAACGAACCTTGTTTTGTGCTTCACGTCTATGCCCGCATTCATCCGGGGCTTCAAAATGAACGTAAACAAAATCACAGCCGTCATTAAATTCCTCCACGGCTTTTTTTGCTTTTCCTTCAAAATTCGTATCTATATATCCTGTGCAGTTTTCAACATCAGGTGTGTTCATTCCCGCACATTTTCCTATACCTTTAAGCAGGTCAACCGCAGAAATTATGCTTCCTTTAAGACCGAATTTATCTTCAAACAAAGGAAGCATGGGTTTCTTTCCTTCACCCCAAAGCCAGATTGAATTTGCAGGAAGTTTACCCTGTGCAATTCTATTCTTATTAACGGGATGCTCCATAAGAAAATCATAACTTTCCTTCATCATACGGATAAGTTCTTTTGCATTTTCGCTTTTTGAAAGATATTCTCCCACCACTTTTCCGGAAATATCATGAGGCGGTGTCATATTGCCTAAATCGGTTGTACCCTTATGCCACACAAGACAATGTCTGTACTGAACACCGGCATAAAATTTGAAAATTTCATTCCCGAAATGTTCTTCAACGGATTTAATAATTTCCGCTGCCTCCGGAGTGGAAATATCACCGCCGGAATAATCAACCATTTTCTTATCCTCATAATTTGCTTCATCGGAAAGAGAAACAAGATTACAACGTAAAGTGATATCATCATCAAGCATTTTCACACCGATACTTACAGCCTCAAGAGGTGAACGGCCTGTATAACATTCCTTCGGATCATATCCTAAAACACTGAGATTAGCCACATCGCTTCCCGGTTTAAGTCCCGGAGCCACAGTTCTGACTATACCCACCTCGCCCTTAGATGCAAGATTGTCAAAATTCGGCTTATGTGCTTTTTCCATAGGTGTTTTTCCGCCAAGGGCTTCCACGGGCAAATCAGCCATTCCGTCATATAATATTACGGCATATTTCATCCATAACCAACTCCTAAATCAACTATTTAGCATATTATACCATACAGCAATAAAATAAATCAACATCATAATTGAACATTTTATCATTTTTTATAGACATAAATAAAAAAAAGTGATACAATTTAATAAACAGACTATCGGGAGGAATTACAGCATCAATGAATATTAAGATATTACACAAAGGCTTTAATTATTCCCAGGACGGTCCCGGCAACAGACTTATTTATCATTTACAGGGATGTAATTTTCATTGCAGATGGTGTTCAAATCCCGAAAGCATTGCGATAAACGGATCTGTTATGATTCCCAATGATGCTCCGAAAGATACGGATTGTCCCTTAGGCGCCGTAAAAAATAAGTTTCTTGACAGAAGTTTCTGCGAAAAATGTTCGGAAAAACCGTGCCGTAAAATTTACGGAAACAGGATAACCGTAACGGGAAAAGATACGGATACGGATGAAGTTATGAGGGAAATTATTTCGGGTAAAATGATGTATTTTTCCGGCGGAGGCGTTACCTTTACGGGAGGCGAACCTACACTTCAATCTGAAGCACTTGCAATAATTCTTTCCGAATGTAAAAAAGAAAAAATTCACACTGCCATTGAAACAAACTGTTCCTCGGACAAGATAATATCTCTTTCGGAAAATATTGATTATCTTATTGCCGACTGCAAGCATTACGACAATGAAAAGCATAAAGAATTTGTCGGTGCTTCAAATGAAAGTGTAATTAACAATCTCCGTGAACTTTGTAAAATGCGTGAGCAAATCAAAATCAGAATCCCTTTAATAGGAGGATTCAATTCCTCAGAAAAAGATGCGGAAAAATTCTCTGATTTATTTAACGGTTTTGATAATAAAAATCTTCTTGTCGAAGTCCTGAGATACCATGAATTCGGAAAAGATAAATGGTCTCAATGCGGAATGGAATATAAAATGGAAAACGGAAATGTTTCCGACTCCGAATACGGTAAATTTATTGACGTTCTTACTAAAAACGGAATTAACATAACAAAATCTTAAAAGTGAGTTGAGTAAAATGAGCATTAAAGAAATTTATAAAAACAGTGAAATTACGGAAATGGCAAAACTTCTCTTTAAAGAAGAAAGAAGTATCAAACGTCTTGACGGCTGGTTCCTTGCGAGAGAAACCGCATTTAAACACAGCGAAGAATTTTCTTCTCTGCCGAAGGAAATGAGAGCCGCAAAAGAGCTTGAAGCAATTCTTAAAGAACTTCCCTTATCAATAAGCGACAATGCTGTTTTTGCAGGCACTCAAAGGGATGCTTTTGCAAGAAGTTACGCTCTTATCAATCCTGCCTTTCAGGTTGAAACTTTTTCCGGATACTGTGATCCCACGGCGGTTTTTGATGATATAGTTCCTAATGAAGAATTTACAAGTGAAAGAATAAATGCCGTGCGTGAATTTACGAAGAAAACAGATTATGTTAAAGAACTCTCAAAGGTTTATGAGGATTTTTCCGACTACACCGCCGAAGTTGCTTTCTTCATTGAGCAGGTTACGGGACATCTTATTCCCGACTTTAAGCCTGCGCTTAAATACGGCCTTAAAAAAATAATTTCCGATATTGATAAAAGACTTGAAGCAGAAAAAAACGAAAAGAAAATAATCAATCTTCAATCAATGAAACTTACTCTTGAAAGTGCTGTTTTACTTGCAAACAGGTATGCCGACATAGCAGAGGAAAAAATCAAATGTTTTTCCGGAAGCAGAAAAAGTCAGTTTGAACTTATGGCAAAAACATTACGCAAAGTTCCCGAAAATCCTGCAGAGTCTCTTTATGAAGCAATTCAGTCATATATGATTTTATGGCAGGTAATGTGTCTTGAACAGGCACCGAACCCGTTTGCCTTTTCGGTAGGTAATGCGGACAGAATATTCGAGCCTTACAGAATAATGTCCGGTGATGACAGAGAAACCACCGCATCACTTCTGCGACATTTCCTTGTTTTCTTCAATGTTGCGGACAGAAGCTGGGCAATTTCACAAAACATTCTTATGGGCGGTAAATCCTCCGACGGAAAGGATCTTACAAACCTTACCACCTTTGCACTTATGGATGCATACTTTGATATGAATCTTCCTCAACCTATCCTTTCCGTTAAACTTCATAAAGACACCCCGAAGGAAATGTACGAAGAAATGGGTAAATTCTTCTTCTCCCCCGGTGTTCTTACACCTTCCATTTTCAATGACGATTCCATGTTTGTAATTCTTGAAAATAACGGAGTTAAAAAAGAAGATTTAGAAAACTATTCCGTTGCCGGATGCCAGGAGCCTCTCATCATGGGTAAGGATACGGCGAACACAACAAACTCATGGTTTAATATGCCGAAAATTCTTGAACTTGTGCTGAATAACGGAATATCCACAATCACCGGCAAAAAAATTGATTCCGTTACAACAGAAAAAGATCCGGAAAAACTTCTTAAAAATATACGTGAAGAATTTTACAAAAATGCAGATTATTTTGCAGACAAAATGTGTGATGCCGCAAACGGAGCATCAAAGGCAATTTCCAATCTTCCCGTTCCCTTCCTCAGTGTGTTTATGGGATGTATTGAAACGGGAATTGATGCCCGTGATACGGAGGAACAGGGTACAAAATACAACGGCAGCGGATGTCTTATTCACGGCCTTTCCGTTATTGCCGATTCGTTTATTGCAATAGACTGTTTTCTTAAAGATTATCCCGGTCAGGCACAAAGACTGCTTGATGCATTGAAAACTAATTTCAAAGATGATGAAGAATTAAAGGAATATCTCCATTCCTGTCCGAAATTCGGAAACAACGATCTTCTTGCAGACAACGAAGCGGCGGAGATCGCAAACAAAATTTCCGATATGATAGCTTCAAAGAAAAACTATTTAGGTAATCCCTTCCGTCCCGACTGGTCAAGTCCCTCAACCCATCTCCTTTACGGATACTGGGTTGGTGCCACACCCGACGGCAGACCTGCAAGAGAACAGTTGGGATACGGAATTGATCCCCTTTACGGTGAAGCGGGAAACGGTCTCGGCTTCAGAATACTTTCAACTCTCAAACTTCCCTTTGAGAAATTCAACGGCGGTTATGCTTCACATTTCGGCATTGATCCCAAATTCTTTAACGGAAAAGATTTTGAAGAAAAGGGCGTACAGTTCGGTGAAAGAATTATTGCTCCTCTTTTCTATAATGAACTTCACAAAACGGTTTCTCCGTTCTATCTCTATGTTAATGTTACAACGCCGGAGACATTGAGAAAGGTATTGGCAGATCCGAAAAAATATGCTCCGAGCGGTGTATATATTATGAGAATTCACGGCACATTTGTTAATTTCCTTGATTTATCCCCTGCAATTCAACAGGATATTATCAAACGTCTTGACCTTGAATCCACGAGGATATAAATTATGAAAGCAATCGGTCTTGATATAGGAACAACAACGGTTTGTGCCATTGTACTTGACACAAATTCCGGAAATATTGTTAAATCGGTAACTCTTCCCAATGACAGTTTTATTGAGGGAAAACCATTTGAAAAACTTCAAAATCCCGATTTGATTTTAAAAAAAGCAACTGCTCTTATTGATTCTCTGATTGAAGAGTTCGGAGAAATTTCCTGCATAGGTGTTACCGGTCAAATGCACGGAATTATATATCTTGATAAGAACGGAAATCCATTAAGTAATCTTTACATCTGGCAGGACGGCTCCGGGAATGAGATATACAAAGACCGTTTGACTTATGCGGAATTTCTGACAAAGGAAACAGGATATAAAATGGCATCCGGTTTCGGTTTGACAACATATTTTTATCATGCCGTCAACAAATGTGTACCGAAAAATACTGCGAGCATCTGCACGATACATGATTATGTTGCAATGAAATTGGCAAACAGAAAAAGTCCCGTAATGCATTCATCGGATGCGGCAAGTTTCGGTTTATTTGATATTGAAAAATCTTGTTTTGATACTGAAACCATCGGAAAAATCGGACTTGATACAAGCGTATTTCCCGAAGTAACCGGTGAAAACAAAATTATCGGTATGAAAAATAATACAATTCCGGTAAGCGTTGCCATCGGAGATAATCAGGCAAGTTTTATCGGCTCCGTTGACGATATTGACAAGTGTCTGCTGGTAAATGTGGGAACAGGCAGTCAGATTTCATTTTCCGGCATGGAAAAAGAAGTGCCTGCCGGGCTTGAAATAAGACCTTGTATTCTCGACAAAACAATTACCGTAGGCTCCTCCCTTTGCGGCGGCCGTGCCTTTGCTTTACTTGAAAACTTTTTCAGAATAACGGCGGAAATGGTTACAAACGAAAAAATCTCAACTGCCTACAAAGGTATGGACAAGCTTTTAAGTGAAATAAATGATGTCGAAAATCCCCTTGATTTTTCAACTCTTTTCTGCGGGACAAGAGAAAACCCCAACGAGAGAGCATCAATCAAAAATATCGGAACAGATAATTTTACACCGGCTCATTTTATTTTCGGTGTGCTGAACGGTATGGCGGATGAACTTTATTCCATGTATTTTGAAGCGACAAAAAATTCAGAAAATAAGCCCGCAAGCCTCGTTGCTTCCGGTAACGGAATAAGAAAAAATCTTACACTTCAGAAAATTGTTTCCGAAAAATTCGGTATGAAATTAAAAATCCCATGCCACAAAGAAGAGGCCGCCTTCGGCAGTATTGTATTCGCTCTCACCGCCGCCGGTATTACTTCTTCAATCAACGAAGCACAAAAATTGATTAAATACGAATAAAAATATCATCAAAAAACCGTTGCAGAAATTTATCCCTGCGACGGTTTTTGTTAATATTAAAATATTTATAATTTATAATAATCCATATACCATTCTGCAAACTTTTCAAGTCCTGTGTCAATAGATGTTGACGGCTTGAAATCAAAATCCTTCATCAACTCGGAAACATCGGCATAGGTCTGATAAACGTCGCCGGGCTGCATGGGTAAAAACTCCTTTTCGGCAACCTTACCGATTTTCTTTTCAAGCGTTTCAATAAAGTACATCAATTTTTCCGGCTTGTTATTTCCGATATTATAAACCTTTGCTCTGTCACCTTTTTCATCCTTCTCAGGAGGGTTGCAAAGCATATTTTCAATTCCCTTTACAATATCGTCAACGTAGGTGAAATCACGGTACATATCTCCGTTATTGAATATTTTTATTTTTTCACCCTTCATGATTTTATTTGTAAAACTGAAATATGCCATATCCGGTCGTCCGTAGGGACCGTAAACGGTAAAAAATCTTAATCCGGTTGTGGGTATTCCGTACAAATGTGAATATGTGTATGCCATAAGTTCATTTGATTTTTTAGTTGCGGCATACAAACTAATGGGCTTACTGACATCATCGTCTGTGGAAAAAGGTGTTTTTTCCTGATTACCGTAAACGGATGAACTTGAAGCATAAAGCAAATGTTCAACCGGATAATTTCTGCACGCTTCAAGAATGTTGAAAAATCCCACAATGTTGCTTTCTATATAAACCTGCGGATTTTCTATGGAATATCTTACTCCCGCCTGAGCCGCAAGATTTACAACAATATCAAAATTGTTATCCTCAAAAAGTTTATCCACCGCATTTTTATCGGCAAGGTCGCCCTTTACAAAAGTAAAATTATCATACTTTTCAAGAATTTCAAGCCTTGAATATTTTAATCCGACATCATAATAATCATTGATATTATCATATCCCACAACGCTTACGCCCTGATCAAGCAGTTTTTTTGAAAGATGAAATCCGATAAAACCGGCGGCACCGGTTACAAGTATTTTTTTTGCGGTATCAAATTCATTCATTTAACGATTCCTCCGTAATTTTCTTTAACATCAGAATAACTTTTTATATCACCGATATCATATCTTTTGCCCGGCATTTCCATTGAATGAACCTTTGTCTGCTTACAAAGCCATGCAATATAACTTCCGGGAGCATCTGTTCCGCATCCTTCTTCGATACCTTTTTTAACCATCGAGGTATCATTCTTTGTGTATATGTAAAAAGGCGGAGTACACCAATTACTTTTCGGCTCAGCCGGTTTTTCTTCCATACCCACAATCAAATCGTTTTCATCTATCTCCGCAACACCGCTCTTTTTAAGACGGTTTACATCGCTCTCATAATATCTCATAACAGCGGATGTTTTCTTTTTCTTTGCATATTCAATAAATCTGCAAAGAGAAAAATCAAGCACATTATCCCCTGCTATAACAAGCATATCATCATCAATATTTAACTTTTCAATGGCAAATTCTATATCCCTGACTGCACCTAATCTTGTTTCATTTGACTCTGTCATATCATCAAGAACGGTGATTTTCATATTCTTTTCTTTTGCCCATTTTTCAAAATGAGTGAAAAATTTATGATTTGATATTACAACATATTCGCTGATTTCATTTGATTTATCAATATCATCAATGAGCCAGTCAAGAATTGTTTTTCCCTTAACCTCAAGCAAGGGCTTGGGAAAATTTTCCGTAAGCGGATAAAGACGAGTGGCATAACCTGCCGCAAGAATAACACATATCATAATTTCACCCCATCAGAACTGCTGCAAATATGTACAGAATATCTTCCTTCAAGTTTAGGAAAAGCTTTAAGATATTCTGCTGAAACCTTTTCTTCAACGGACTTTGTAAATTGCGGATCAACCAAAGCGATACAGCATCCTTTAAAACCTGCTCCGCTGAATCTTCCTCCGTATATTCCGTCGGTTGTAAGCATTATTTCATATAACTTTTTAAGCTCCGGAGAGCCTGTTTCATAATTATAAATCGAACTGTATCCGCTTTCAAAAGAAAGTTTTCCGAATGCTTCGATATCACCCTTTTTCCATGCTTCGGCACCTTTTTCAACACGTTCAAACTCGGTGTAATAATGAAGGGCTCTTTTTCTCCAGTTTTCGGGAAGTTTATCGCAATATTTATCAAACACATCACGTGGTACATCACGAAGTCTCGTATCATTGAATTTACCGTATTCCATTCCGGAAAAGGCCTTCAATGCGTATGCGGCGGATTTAAGTTCATCAACACGCATATTGAATGCGGAACCCACCAGCGTTCTCTCAAGCCCGGAAAAGAATATCATAATATCATAGGGCTTCATATTATCGGACTGTTTTATAATTTCAAAACTTCCGTCCTTTGTATCAAGATAAAGCAAACTGTCCTTCTTACAAAGCACCTCGCATGACTGGTCAAGTTTTCCGCAATTTACGCCCACATAATTATTTTCGCTCCATAAAGCCGTTTCAATCATTTCATCCTCTGTCAGATGAATTGAATTCGCTTTACATAATGCGGAAAGGAAAGAGATTATTACCGCCGCAGATGAAGAAAGTCCGCCGATAGGTAATGATCCTTCAATCAAAGCGTAAATGCCCTTTTCAAGCACATGTTTCTTTTTAAGTGCCATAACCGCACCACGCAAATAATCAGCCCAGTCATTTTGCTTTTCTTTCGGTACATCATTGATATGGAACTGAATTTTTCCGTCAAAATTACAGCTTGACAGTTCAACAATGCCGTTATCCGTAGGGGCAAACGCCACCGTAATACCCTTGTCAATCGCCAGCCCTGTGATTTTACCGTATTGATGATCAATATGAGCACCGATGGGGCATATTCTGTATGGACAGAATGTCGTATCAACGTTTTTAATTTCAGGATATATACGGTGAAATTTATTTATCAATTCACTCATTTTCGTTACCTCGCAAACTTTTTTATTCATACAATATCGCATTATTGATTTAAATATTTCTCTATAATAATTGCCGCTTCACGGACAATTTCCTTACAAGGTCTTTTTTGATAATACTCTGCCGTTCTCTTCTCCGGTACCCCTCCGCTTTCCGTAGGAACATCCTCGAGAAGTTCACGGCAAACCAATGAACCGTTTTTCTCCCGAAATTCATCTGCCAATGCTCTGATTTGTGCATATACCTCTGTTTTTGCATTATGCGGATCGGAAAAATCCGTATCTGTTGCCAAACCCAGCAGCATGGTAATACCGCTGAATGCACCGCAGACCTCTCTCATTCTTCCGAAACCGCCTCCGAATCCCGATGATATTCGCAGTGCCGTTTCTTTATCGAAACCGAAGTCATCGGCAAAGGCACAAAAAACCGCCTGTGAACAGTTATATCCCTGTTCAAAAAGTTCAACCGCTTTTTCAGATTTACATGACATATTTTTTTAACCTCTTCAGCAGAATACTTCAGTTTATATTCTACTATATTCAGCCAAAAAAATCAACATATTTTTACATAGAACCCGTCGGAAATATTATTCCTCCATCTGTTTTCCGAGAAATGATGCCGCAACCTGTACAAGTTTAATTTCCGTTTCCGTAGGATAAGCACCTGTTTCGGGAAGCAAAGCGATAACCGCACCTGACACATCACCGCCGCCGATAATGGGATAAGCAATTCCCGCTTCACGTCCCACACCTTCGGCGGGATAAAGTTTTTCGCTGTTTGAAGAAATAATATAATTACCTCGTTGCTCCATAATTTCTTCAAGTTCGGGACTTAATCTTCTGTCAAGAACCTCTTTTTTCGGTATTCCCGCACAGGAAATCACGTGATCCCTGTCGAAAATCATAATGGGCAGGTTTGTACTTCTGAAAAGCACATCTGCATACTGCTTTGCAATATCCGAAACCTCTCCGATAGGTGAATATTTTTTAAAAATAACTTCACCGTCGCTTGCGGTGAAAATTTCAAGCGGATCTCCTTCTTTTATGCGGAAAGAGCGTCTTATTTCTTTAGGAATGACAATTCGTCCCAAATCGTCAATCCTTCTTACTATTCCTGTTGCTTTCATATTAAAAATCTCCTCGTTTTTTCAGATTGTTACTTCTATTATCTGTAAAACAGGGAGATTTATTCATTGCTGTTTTATTTTGAAAAATTACAGAAAAACTTTTTTAATTAAATAAAATCACAATTATTTTTGCAATCTTTTTCATGTTTTATCCTAATGTATTGCATTTTCCGGATAATGTGATATAATTTTATTATAAAATGAGAGTGGGTGAAAATAATATGCAAGAGTCCGGAGAAATGTATCTTGAAACAATTTTAGTTTTAGGAAAAGAAAAAGAAAATGTACGTGCCATTGATATTTGCGAAAAAATGAATTTTTCAAAGCCGTCAGTCAGCAGGGCATTATCTAAACTTAAATCCGATGATTGTATTACAGTAGACCAAAACGGTTATATCACTCTTTCGGAAAAGGGATATAAAATTGCCGAAAAAATATATGAACGCCACCGTGTACTTACAAAAATGCTTATGAGTATCGGCGTTGAAGAAAAAAATGCCGTTGCGGATGCATGCAAAATGGAGCATGATATCAGCGATGAAACCTTTGCGGCGATGAAAAAACATTTGAACATAACTTGAATTTTATATTTATAACACTAAAACGGGGCTGTGCACAGTCCCGTTTTTTTAAATAACTATTTTCGTTTGTACGGTACGGGATTTTCGGTTAATCCCGCCAGATAATCCATGCTTGTATTCAAAGCCACCGCAATACGTTTACACTGTTCAAATGTATAGTATCTTTTACCGTTTTCAAGTTTTGAGTAATCACTTTGGTCAATGCCTGTAAGCATTTGCATTTTTACCTGAGTAAATCCCCTTTCTTTTCGCAAATCTTTTAATCGGAAATCGGACATAATATCACCTCTATATATAATATGTCCTATTGACCTATTGACAATATGGTGAAATTGACCTATAATAGTAAAAAATAAAGAATTTCCCCAAAAAAGGAAACTCTTTACTTATTATCAGTAAGACCGATAATGTAATTTGTAGAGGTCTGATAGAATTCAGCCAAAGCAATCAGCATGTCGGAAGGAATATCGCGTAAACCCCGTTCATAGCGGTTGTATTGAGGCTGTTTCATAGAAAGATAATCAGCCACCTGTTTTTAAGTTAAATCGTTATCTTCACGTAAATCTCTGATACGTTTATAATATCCCATAATTCTCTCCATATAACTAATCTGTATCTGAAAGCAACCCCTTTATCAATCAGTATCATATACATATTTAATAATATCTTCAACTCGGCAATTAAGAACAAAGCATAATCTGGCAAGAATGTCGGCATCAATTCGTTCAACTGTACCTTTATACCATTTGTCAATGACTTCAAAACGTGTATTCGTGAGAGAAGCAAGTTTATTTCTTGTAATTCCGCTTCTGTTCATTAATTCATCTAAATGAATTTCTATTTTTCCATAATTACGTATTTCATTTACAGATGTATAGTTTTGCATTTCTCTGCCTCTCAAAATAATTATTTGCTTTTATTGTATTATTTTAAAAGGAGTATTGACAATACACATATATAATGTTACTATATTCATAGTAATAACCATTACTCTCACAATTTATTATAACAGGAGGAAACCAAATGAAAAAAATCTTTAAACGAACACTTTCGGCGGTACTGACCGCAGTAATCTTGCTAACAGCAATTCCATTTGCAGGGTTACAGTTAAAAGTAAATGCAATGACAATAAGTGAATTTAATTCAAAAATTGTTGCTGCACAAGCAAAGTATCCACACGGAACAAATTATGACACTTATAATTGGTACATCGGAAATACTTGGGTTGGTCAAGAATGTCATGGTTATGCAAGATGGCTTTCGTACTATGTTTGGGGTGTTGATTTTTTTAACGGTAACGGAACTGGATGGTCAAGATTAGAAGCAACATCGTCATCTTCCGCCGCATCAACCATTAAACCTGGCGATGTTGTAAGATATGGATTGTCTTCATGCAATCACACGATTTTTATCACATCTGTGTCTGGTGATACTGTTTATTATACAGATAATAATCGGATTGCTAAAAATACTATCGCATGGAATCAGTATATGTCTAAATCTGATTTAGCTACTATATTAATGAAAAAATTATATAATCCAAACAATGAAGCATCCTCAACAGGCTATGGTTATATTGCTCGCTATTCAGGAAATCCTTTTACAGATGTTCATGTCCATTCATATACTATACGTGGATATGAAGCAGCGCACCCGCATCATGTTTATGTAAAATGCAGTTGTGGTGACTGGCATTATTTAGATGAATATACTACTATGCCGGGATGTCCGAAATGTGTAGCACCGTCTTATTCAATATTATCAATCGGCGAAACCTCTTACACTATAGGCGATACGATCATGTTTACCTGTGACAGCGATACCGCAGATTATTATACAATCGGGATAGATATAAATGGAACAAGAATTTTAACCAAAAAAGTAAAACACATTTTTTATTATGAATGTGAAAAAGCCGGTTCATATTCCGCATATGTCTCAGCAGTAAATTCTTATGGAAGTATAGACAGCAACAAAGTATCATGGACAGTTTATAATTCGACAACAGTTAAAACCAACCTTAATGGCGGTTCAGGTTCAACAATTTCAAAAACAATTAAGTACAACGAAGCATTTTCTCTTTCTGGAAGCGGTATCTCAAAAGTCGGTTATAATCTTGCCGGATGGAATGTGTACAGAAAATCAGATAATACCTGGCATTGTGATAATAATATTAACTGGAAAACAGAAAGCGTAATAAACTCAAAGGGATACACAAAAAGTTGCTATTCTCCAAATTTAAACTCACATTTAGACAATTCGTGGATTAATAAAAGTTGTTCCGGTACAGATACTTTGACATTTTATGCTATATGGAATCCAAATACTTTAACTGTGTACTATAATGCAAACGGTGGTTCAACAAATTCTGATACATACAAAATATCTTCAAATCTCTTTTATAATATTTCGACTAATGTACAATATTCTCAGGCTTGGAAATACAATAATAAGAAAGAAAATGGCTTGACTAATACTTCTACACTCGGATTGTATAAAGAAGGCTATACATTCCTCGGTTGGAGTACAAAAACAAGTGGCGGTACTGTATTAGACCAAAATGATGCAGATATTGTTCCTACAGACATTACATCAAATATAAATAACGGTAACTGTTCAGTCACTTTATATGCTCAGTGGATACCTAACAGTTCAATTATATCGTATAACGCCAAAGGCGGGACAGTATCTCCCGCAAGTGTTGAGGTAAAATCAGGCAATTCAACAACATTGCCCACACCGACAAAAAGTTTTAAAATCACTTACAATGCAAACGGAGGCAGCGGTGCACCTTCTGCACAGAATATTTCCGTTCCTTGTAAAGGCTGGTCAACAAGCAGTTCTGCGACTTCGGCATCATACAGTTGCGG
>JAZUKF010000071.1:0-6038 GCA_045643165.1 Acutalibacteraceae bacterium
AATCGTTTTTCCGAACATTTTTACAGTAATTCAGAAATTCATATCCGTCATCAAGTTTGATTTTATCTAAATAATCATAGTCTATATCGGAAATATCAATTTCATCGAATTTATCAAAAGGAATATTATTATCTTTTGATTTCATAAATCTGAAAAACAATCTGATATCCGAAGCATATTCCAGAACAGTCAAATCCGATTTATTTTTAACATTATCAAGATAAGAAATAAATCTTCTTGCCGGTTCCGGTAAATCCTTAAAATCTTCCCTTTTCATAATCAAAACTCCAACTCGGTGATATTAAAAAGATTTAAAGTATTTTCTCTTGATTGTTTAATAAGTTCATCAACATCAATTTTTTTTATTTCCGCAATTTTTTCTGCGGAATACTCAATAAAATCAGACGTGCATCTTTTTCCTCTCATGGGAACGGGGCTCATATATGGGGCATCCGTTTCAAGAAGTATTTTATCCATGGGAACATAATCGGCAACCTCAATGGGTTTTACTGCATTTTTAAAAGTAACCGCTCCGCCTAAGCCGATATACATACCTATTTTAATCGTTTCTTTCGCTAACTCAACACTGCCGGAAAAACAATGTACAACGCCTTTCGGACGGTATTTTTTTAATATTTTATATGTATCCTCATGTGCTTCTCTGTCGTGAACAATTATCGGTAAATCAAGTTCCTTTGAAAGAATGACCTGCCTTTCAAAAAACTCAATTTGTTTTCCTCTCGGTGAAAAATCATAATGATAATCAAGTCCGATTTCGCCTATTGCAACAACCTTTTTATCTTTTAACAAATCAATCGTTTTCAGATAATCTGTTTCAGATGTTTCTTCCGTTTCGTGGGGATGAATACCGACGGCGGCATAAATTCCGTTATACCGTTTTGAAAGTTCGACACTTTTTACGGATGTGTTATAATCACATCCGCAATTTATTATTCCGCACACTTTATCCGAAAACAGACCGTCAAGAACAGAATGACGGTCTGTATCAAATTTTTCATCATCATAGTGAGCGTGTGAATCAAAAATTTTTTCCATTCGCTCAAATCCTTTTTTTATCTGATTTTTGAACCCGAAGGCATTCCGTCAACGAATATGACTTTGACATCCTCATCACTGCAATCTGCGGCAAGAATCATTCCGTTGCTTTCAATTCCGCAAAGAGTGGCAGGTTTTAAATTTGAAACAACGATAACACTGTGTCCTATTAAATCTTCGGGCTTATAATATTGAGCAATTCCGGAAGCAACTATTCTCGGTTCGGCAGTGCCGTCATCAAGGGTAAGTTTCAGAAGTTTTTTTGCTCTTTTAACATTTTCGCAATCAATTATTTTCGCTACTCTTAAATCCACTTTTGCAAAATCATCTATTCCGATTTTTGCAATACCGGATAAATCGAGTTTATTTTTTTCTTCTTCTGCGGAGATTTTACTTTCGATTTCAGCCAAAAGTTTTTCTGAATCAAGACGGTTGAAAAGGGGAGTTGCAGTTCCGACTTTTTTGCCTGTTTCAAGTTTTCCGAATTCGCCGAGAGAATCATAGGATTTAATATCCGAATTTAACTGCTCAAATATTTTATCCGATGTTTCCGGCATAAAGGGACTTATGAGTACTGCAATAAATCTGATGCTTTCAAGCAAGTTATAAAGAACAGTGGCAAGACGTTCACGTTTCGTCTCGTCCTTTGCAAGAGCCCAGGGCATAGTTTCATCAATATATTTATTACATCTTTTTGCAAGGTTAATTACAGTTTCAACGCAATCACTCATTTTATACTGTGAAATAAGTTCATCAACTTTTTTTACCGTATCAAGAGCGGTTTGTTTTAAATCTTTATCAATTTCTTCTTCACAGTTCGGATTTAATATTTCACCTTCAAAATATTTGTTTGTCATTGCAACTGTTCTGTTCACAAGATTACCCAAAGTGTTAGCCAAATCGGAATTATATCTTTCAAAAATCGTTTCGTAGGTTATGGAACCGTCTGAGGTGTAAGGCATTTCGGAAAGAAGATAATATCTGACAGCGTCAACGCCGATCATATCAATAAGGTCATCGGCATAAATCACATTACCTCGGCTTTTTGACATTTTATCTTTACCGAAAAGAAGCCATGGATGACCGAAAACCTGTTTTGGCAAAGGTTCACCCAGAGCCATAAGAATTATTGGCCAGTAAATAGTATGAAAACGCACAATATCTTTTCCGATAATATGAACATCGGCAGGCCAATATTTACTGTAAAGTTCACCTTTTTCATCCGGTGTATAACCTAATGCTGTAATATAATTTGTAAGGGCATCAACCCAAACATATATAACGTGTTTATCATCAAAATCAACGGGTATGCCCCATTTGAATGATGTTCTTGAAACGCAAAGATCCTGCAATCCGGGTTTTATGAAATTATTGAGCATTTCATTTTTACGGCTTTCGGGATAAATGAAATTATCATTTTCTTCGATGAATTTTCCAAGTTGTTTCTGATACTTTGAAATGCGGAAGAAATAAGCCTCTTCTTTTGCTTTTTTTACTTCACGTCCGCAATCGGGACATTTACCGTCAACAAGTTGAGATTCCGTCCAGAAAGATTCACAGGGAGTACAGTAAAGACCTTTATATTCACTTTTATAAATATCACCCTGATCATAAAGTTTTTTGAAAATTTTCTTAACCGCTTCTTCATGATAATCATCAGTCGTTCTGATGAAATGATCGTAAGTGGTATTAAGAAGATCACATATTTTTTTAATTTCTCCGGACACTTTATCAACATATTCTTTCGGCGTAATACCGGCTTCTTTTGCTTTTTCTTCTATTTTCTGTCCATGCTCGTCAGTTCCGGTAAGGAAGAAAACATCATAGCCCTGCATTCGTTTATATCTTGCGATAGCATCGGTGAGTACAATTTCATAACTGTTACCGATATGAGGTTTACTTGATGTATATGCTATTGCGGTGGTGATATAGAATTTTTCGCCCATTTTTATTATCCTCTCTGATAAAAAGTAATATCTTAAAAACAAACAGCCTGCCTGATTAAATCGGACAGGCTAATTTTAAATTTTAACTCCAACTTACAAAGGTGAGAGCAGAGTTCGGAACCCATGAATAAGCATTATATTTGAATACTTTACTGAATGATTTTCCCACTTCCGTGACAACAACAGAATCTCCGTTTACAAGATAAACGATATTTCCCGCATTTTCATCCGGTGAAGCCTTGCCGAAAACTGTTCCGTTTGATACAATTTTGCAATTCATTTTTGTACCGGCAGGTTTAGATGAAAATTCTTTCATCGCATCATTATAATTTGTAATCTGTGAATCCTGCTTTGTAACGTCGGTTTTAATTTCAGTAGTTTTTTCAGCGGTTGTCTTTTCCTTAGTTGTCTTTTCTTTAACGGTAGTTTTTTCACTTTTCGTAGTAGTCTCTTTTTCCTCAACAACAGGAGCACCGTCAACAGTTACATATTTAACATTAACCCAACCGTTAATATCAAAGTTACTTGTTTTACACCATGAACCGTCATCGCTGATTTCGGAAATTTTTATTTTCGTACCGTCGGAAATATGAGTAAATCCGGTAACATCATAAGAGGGGGTATTACGAAGATAAATACCGTTACCTTCCTTTGTTTTAATAACTCCGACAGAACCGACTTTTAACTCGGCGATATTTGTTTCGCTTTTTTGTTCCTTAGTTGTTTTTTCTTTTTTTGCAGAAGTAGTCTTTTCCGCAACGGTGGTTGTTTCCTCATTTTTATTTGAGGAGAAATTAATTTTTGATGAAAGTTTAATTATACCGTAAACTGCACCGGCGATAATTGCAAAAATAATTATAAAGACAAAAAATGCACGTAAAAATCTTGAGATACTTTTTCTGTTACGTTCACTGTTTTTCTTTTTGGAATCCTCGTTTCCGGGAGTATAATATGTGTCTTTATACTTTCCGTATTCATTTTTATAATAATTAAAATCATTTTTTGCCATATCTTTTCCCTCACTTAAAAATATACAAATAGATTATACAATGTTATCAAATTGTAGTCAAGACAGAAAAGAAAATATTTGCTGTTTTATGTTAATCTTCGTCATTTTCTTTGTCATTTTCGGGATTTATCGTTACATATAACTTTTTAACACGTTTTTCGCTGACCTGTCTTACATTCAATGTGAGATTTTTAAACTCAAATTCATCTCCCACTTTGGGATAACCCTCAAGCATTTCGATTGCAAGACCGCCTACGGTAACATACTCGCTGTCAACGGAATCTTCATCAATATCAAAATAGTCGCAGAAATCAAATATTGCCATATCACCGTTTATTTCAAAGACGTTGTTTTTAACCTCCGAAACTTCATTTGTAACAACATCTTTTTCATCCCAGATATCGCCCATAATTTCTTCAAGAACATCCTCTAATGTAACAATTCCCATGGTTCCGCCGAATTCATCGGTAACAATGGCTATATGACATTGTTTTGCTTTAAATTCCGACAGGACGGTGCCTAATTTCATGCTCTTGGGGAAGAAACATGTTTCAATAAGCAATGATTTAATATTGATATGTCCGTTATTGTCAACATATTCCTTTAAGAAAGTATTTAAAGGTAAAATACCGATAATATTATCAACGGAATCTTCGTAAACTGGAATTCTCGAATACTTACATTCAAGGAGAATTTCAACATTTTTCTGAAAATCATCGTTAATATCAATGGCAGTCATATCAACTCTCGGAGTCAATATTTCATGAACTGTAATATCATCAAATTCAATGGCGGATTGAAGAAGTTCACTTTTTTCTTCATCAATAACGCCTTCATCTTCAATGGTTTCAATTATTGTCAAAAGTTCATCTTCTGTCATCGTATCGGAGGATTCATCACTTTTCCACAATTTTGAAATCATCTTTACCGTAAATGAAACGATAAAAACGATGGGAGTAAAAAGCCAAATTATGACCTGAAGCGGATATGCAACATTTTTCGAGAATGAAATATTATTATTTTTTGCAAGAATTTTAGGTAATATTTCACCGAAAATCAAAATAATAACAGTCATTATCACCGTTGCAACAGCCGTACCGATACCATCGTCCATAACAGATATGGCTATTACGGTTGCCAAAGAAGAGGAAGCAATATTCACAAGATTATTTCCTATCAGTATGGCAGGCAAAGCTTTATCATAATTGTTTATTATTTTAAGAGCAAGTTCGCTTTTTTTGTTTCCGTTTTCCGCATCCTTTTTCAATCTTCTTGAGTTTGCACCGGCATAAGCAATTTCACTGCCGGAGAAGAAAGCAGAAAGGGAAATAAGAATAATTATATAAAAATAGGGGAGTAAAGTCTTAATAATATTCATCATTCTTCACTCCCTTCATTCTTTTCGTCAATCTTAATCAATAATGAAAGGATTTTATTCTGGTCCGCTTCTTCAACGGTGATGGTCAAAGGCTCGGAATAAACAGTTTCGCCGTTTTTCGGTATAGATTCAAAAAGTTCACAACACCATGAATTGAAGTTAATTCTTTCAAGTTCTTCATCAGGTAAATCATAACCGATTTCTTTATAAAAATCTTCAACCTCGGCATCTGCACTGACACGGTAAGTGTTTTCGTTTATTTTAACGATTTTTTCAATAACCTCGTCACTTTCGTCCCAGATATCTCCCACAACTTCTTCAACAATATCCTCAATGGTGATAATACCCAAAGTTCCGCCGAATTCATCTGTAACAACAGCCATGTAACATTTATTATATGTCATTTTATTGAATAAATCGTCAATTTTAATGGATTCAGGTACAAAAAAAGGTTTAGAGATAATTTTTTTGATATCGACATTTTTATCTTTGATTATTTCTTTCAAAAAACTTCTGACACGTAAAATTCCGATAATATTATCAATATCATTTTCGTAGACGGGAAGTCTTGAATATTTTTCATTTTTAATAATTTCCAATATTTTTTCATTGGAGAATGAAACGTCTATTGCACATAAATCTACTCTTG
>JAZUKF010000072.1:0-9192 GCA_045643165.1 Acutalibacteraceae bacterium
GCTCTTTGCGGACTTATCGGATTTACGGCCCTTCAATCGGCATTGAAAGCAAAAACTAATTCATTAGGACAAATTCTTCAAGTAGGTGCTGACGGAAAACCCGTTATTGAATGGCTTGTTGATAAAAGCACTGTTTCCGCAGAAAGAATTGAAAACTTTATTGAAAGCGGTCGTGATGTGCTTACAATCGACGGAAAAGATGTATGTAAAAAGGTTGCCGCTCTTGATTCAAACGGTAATCCCACATACGTAAATTACACTCCTATTTTCGTTGTAGCCGCTGTAATTTCAATTCTTTGTCTTGTTGTTCTTATTTGTTTCTACAAAAAGAATAAGCAATATGACCTTTCCGCAACATACGAAGAAACGGTCAGTAATGATGAAAAACCGAAGAAAATCAAAATTAAAGATCTTCCTATTTCAAAGGAAGAAAGAAAGAGTCTTATTATTATGCTTGCGGCATTGTTCCTTATTAACAATGCAACAGAAGCGATTATCCCCAACTTTACAAACTTCGCTCTCGATACGCTTGACGTTAAACCGATATATTCCACATTGATGATGGCGGTATTTGCTGTTTCACTTGCAGCCTTCGGTATTCCCGCAGGTGCTATGGGCAGAAAATTAGGCAGAAAGAAAACTATAATTATCGGTCTTAGTGCAATAGTAGTTATGTTTGCGATTTATCTTACCGTTTCACAGGTTTTCGCATCATCAAAAACTCTTGTTTGGATTGTACTTTGGATAGCACTTGTTATAGGCGGTGCCGCAGTAGGATGCGTTAACATTAACACTCTTCCCCTTGTTCTTGCAATCGGCGGACGTGAATATGTGGGTACTTTTACAGGATACTATTATACTGCTACTTTCTCGGCGGCAATTACAGGTCCTGTTCTTTGCGGTCTTGTAATCGGTCTTTTCAATGACAACTACAACTATATGTTCCTTTTCTGTGCGGTAATGTTTGCCATAGGCCTTGCTGTTATTACTCAGGTTAAACACGGTGAACTTTCAAAGGATGAGGATCAGACATGGCTTGATGAAGCAGTTGAAGCGGCTGATGACTGATAAAATAAAATGATTATTTTAAGGGGCTGTCGCATTTAGATGCAGAAAATGTTTTCTTTGTCCCGAAGGCGTACATAGGTACGTCGAGCGTGCAAAAAACATTTAGAAAAGCAAAATAATGTAATAATCAAATTAAATAATCGCAAAAAAGACGGATATAAAAGATAAAGTTTTCTTTTACAACCGTCTTTTAATAATATAATTCAGCTTGCTTTTCGGTCTGTGCTAAATGCGACAACCCCTTATTAAAATAGGTGAAAATATGCAATATAATAAAAACGTTATCCCCGATTTTACTTTTAATAAAATTACGGAAATCAACCCGGATTTCTTCTTAAAAAATAATATTGAAGCCGTTGGTCTTGATCTTGATAATACCACTGTTTTAGATGAATCATATTTTCTCATTAAAGGTGTAAAGGGTTGGATCAACTCTGTAAAAAAAGCAGGGATTAAAGTTTGTATTATTACCAACACTTATAATTTCAGGGCTGAAAAACTTTCAAAACGGTTGGGATGCAATATTTATTTTTCAAGATCCAACAAGCCGGAAACAAAAGTATTTTTTGATGCTTGTGAAAAAATGAATGTTGAAATTACAAGATTTGCAATGATCGGCGACAGAATTATGACCGATATATTAGGAGCAAACGAAGCCGGTGCCGTTTCAATCAGAGTCCTCCCCTATCATAAAGAAATTTTTCTTTTCATATATTGGTATATGAAAAGAAAAAAAGAAGAAAAAATATTAAATGATACAATAAAATATTTGAATAAATAATTTGAATTTTCAAAAATAATTATTCAAAATTATTGACAAAAAAATTTTTATTGTATATAATATACAGGTATTCGGAACAAGTCATATTCAAATGATTTTTCGATTATTTAATTTTATTTGCCGGTGTGGCGGAATAGGCAGACGCAAGGGACTTAAAATCCCTCGATAGCAATATCGTACCGGTTCAAGTCCGGTCACCGGCACCAATCAAACCCTCGGCTATGCCGGGGGTTTTTGGATTATGTAAATAATATATTATACATCTGTACGGAGGTATCGGTATGAAAATTCTGTTTATGGGCAACAGTATCACAAGACATCAGCCGAAAACCGAAATCGGTTGGGATAATGATTTCGGTATGGCGGCAAGTTGTCCCGAAAATGATTACGTTCATATTCTTTGCAAAATGCTTAAAGAAAAAGGGAAACACATAATCTGCAAAGCCGAAAATATTGCTGAATTTGAATTAAATCCCTGTAATGATATTTTAAATAAATTAAAAAAATATAATGAATTCGGTGCTGATTTAACAGTTATAAGAATAGGAGAAAATGTCGGAAGTGAAAAATATGATGATTTTGAAAGATACTTTCCGTTACTTATCGACAGTTTTAAAAATGTACCTGTATTCGTTGTATCAACTTTCTGGGAGAACGAAAGAATTGAAACAATAATCAAAAATTCCGCAGAGAAATGCGGTGTGGATTTTGTTTCACTTAAAGAAGTACATAGTGATGAATTTAAAGCAATCGGTCAATTTGAACATGAGGGTGTAGCGGCTCACCCGTCGGATAAAGGTATGAAAAAAATAGCGGAAATAATATTTGATGCGATTATAAAAAGGAATATTATTTCATCCCCCGTAATACCTTCCTTTAATGATGATTGGGGTGAAAAAACGGATTACAAAGTTACGGTTGACGGTAAGGCAATAAAATGTCATAAATGCAGAGTATCAAAAATGCCTTTTAACACCGTATGGCCCGGACATCAACGACCGATTGAACAAACAGAAGTTGATTCATTTATTTCCTTTGACATGGAAAATGATGTTGATATATGTGTTAAACTTGCAAGAATACCAAGAGATATTTGTATTCGTCCTCTTGATAAAAATAATGATTTTGAAATATGCGGTGATACGGTTTATTTTACAGTAAAAAAAGCAGGTCAATATACTTTTGAAGTTGACGGAAGACACAATGTTCTGCATATTTTCGCAAACAATAAAGAACATTTTGACATTTCAAATGTAACATATAAATTTGAAAACGGAATATTTGACATAGGCAGACTTCATCTTAAAAGTAATGAAAGTGTATATATCGGCGGTGATGCTATAGTTTACGGCGAAATTGACAGTACCGATAGCGAAAATATCAGAATTTTCGGCAGAGGTATCCTTGACGGTTCAAAATTTGAAAGAAGTTCCGGCGACTGCGAAATAGGAAAAGACGGTCTGATAAACTTTATCAGATGTAAAAACGTGTCTCTTGACGGAATTGTTTTGCGTGATTCAAGAATGTGGACAGTTACTTCAATAAACTGTACAGGACTTGATTTCAAAAACACAAAAGTTATCGGTATGTGGCGATATAATTCAGACGGATTTGACTTTGTAAACAGTACTGATGTTCATATTTCCGACTGTTTTCTCAGAACATTTGATGACAGCATTGTTCTCAAAGGATTAAGGCTTGATGATAAAAAAGAAATTGAAAAAATGAACCTTGAAAATATACTTATTGAAAACTGTGTTATCTGGTGCGATTGGGGCGGTGCACTTGAAATCGGTGCAGAAACAGTTGCCGACGAATATAAAAACATAATTTTCAGAAATTGCAATATCATCCGCACAGATCAGGGTGCTATGAGAATTCACAGCGGAGACAGAGCGGAAATCCATGATGTTTCTTATGAGAATATAAATATTGAGTATTCAAAATATGACCGAAAAAATATATATCAACAAACAGATGATATGGAATACGAACCCGGAAACGTACCTGCCCATGATGCGTTTATAAAAAATTGGATGTACTGCGGAGTTTGGTCAAATGATAACATTCCCGGTTATGTTCACGATATAAAATATAACAATATTTTCATTATTAAAGATGATGATGTTCCCACTCCGGAAACTGTTTTTGAAGGTGCGGACGAAAATCATATCATGGAAAACATTACAGCCGAAAATATATATTTAAACGGTAAAAAAATCTCACCTTATGCACGAAAAAATAAATATACTGAAAATATAAATTTATAATAATTTTTATAACGGATGATTTTATATGATAATTGAAATTACAGATAAAGAACTGAATGAAAGAATAAGTTTAAATCACCGCAGATTGAGTGAACCTTTTTATGATATAGATAATTTTTTTGCGGATGTTGATGCAAAATGGCCCGGCGATAAAGAAGGCAGAGCATTGTTATCTTTTGTCAGCCTTGTTAATTGCGGAACGGATAAAATTCCGTGTATGGAACAAATGATAAATGAATTACCGAAAAGATTAAATTCAAAAGGTTATCTCGGTCCCATTAAAGAGGAATTTTTTGAACAACAACTGTCCGGACACAGTTGGTTGCTTCGGGGACTTTGCGAATATTATGAAAAATACGGAAACAAAAGTATTCTTGATATCGCAAAAGGTATTGCGGAAAACCTCTATTTTCCCCTTATAAATAACATTAAGAATTATCCTGTATTGCGTAATGAAATAAATAACGGCGGTGTTGACGGACATACATCCGAAAATAATGAGGGTTGGCTGTTATCAACCGATACCTGCTGTGCCTTTATGAGCATTGACGGACTTTCTCATTTGTATTCAATCACAAAAGATGAAAAAATTAAAACTCTTCTTGATGAAATGATTGAAACATTTATTAAAATAGATAAACGGAAAATCAAAGCACAAACACATTGTACTTTGACCGCCACAAGAGGTATGATAAGGCTTTATCTGATTACAAATGATGATAAATACTTAAATTACGCAAAAAATATTTTTTCTGTTTATGTGAATTTCGGAATGACATATACATACGAAAACTACAACTGGTGGGGCCGTCCCGAAACATGGACAGAACCCTGCGGAATTATTGACTCGTTAATGATTGCACTTGAATTATTTAAAATTACAAATAATTCTGAATACCGTACACTTGCGGCAAGAATTTATCATAACGGATTTGCTACCCTCCAAAGATGTAACGGCGGTGCAGGTACGCAGAAAATCGTTTGTAAAAATCAGGGTATTTTAAGAATAAGCGGATTTGAGGCAAAACAATGCTGTACAATGCGTCTTTCCGAAGGATTGAGATACATTAAAAACAACAAAGATTTATTATATGCCGAAACAAACGGCAAAATCGAAAAAGACGCTAAAGGCATTTATACGGACGGCGATATTATTTATGCCGAAACCGTAGGAGATGAAAAAAACGGTCTTCATCCCCTGCTTAAATATTATAAATTAACCGAAGAAGAAATAATGACTACCGAGCAAAAAATAGTATTTGATTAAATTGAAAAGGATAATTTATTATGGGAAAAATTTCATTTTCTGTAACTTTAACTATCTTAACTGTTTCGCTTTGTATTATACTTGTTGTGATTTCCGTTAAAAAAATAACCTTTGACGGAAACAATGAAAAATTCAGTGTAAGTAACACAGCAGAAGATCCTGAAAGTCCGTTAAAGGATAAAACAATTATTTTTCTCGGCAGTTCCGTGACATACGGTTCAGGTGCCAAGGGAGAATCATTTGTCGATTTTTCAGCAAAAAAAGACGGTATATTTTCAATAAAAGAAGCAGTTCCCGGAACAACTTTGGTTGACAACGGAGAAAACTCTTATATTTCGAGAATGAAAAAAATTGATAAATCAATCAAAGCGGATGCATTTATCTGTCAATTATCCACAAATGATGCAACGCTGAAATTACCGGTGGGGACGATTTCCGAGTCAAAAAATATTGATGATTTCGATACTTCGACAATAGCCGGTTCAATAGAATATATCATTTCTTATGCAAATTCAACCTGGAAATGTCCCGTCATTTTTTATACCGGTACAAAATACGATAGTCTGGAATACGAAACAATGGTAAAACTTCTTAAGGATATACAGGAAAAATGGAATATCGGGATTATTGATTTATGGAATAACGATATGAACAATATATCAAAATTGAAATATAAATTATATATGAAAGACCCTATTCATCCTACAAGAGCAGGATACCGTGAATGGTGGTTACCGGAATTTGAAAAGTATTTAACGGAAAATTTAAAATAAATAAAACGGGGATGTCAAAATTCGACATCCCCGTTTTATTATTTCCATGTTATTAAATCTGTATTTTTTAAATGCGATACATCATTAAAGTTCTTGAATTTAACACGCTTTACACCGTTATGTAAATACAATTCCAAAAGATTAACACAAGTGTTATTCTGAACAATAACCACATTTTCATCAAAGGGAAAATTCACAAGCAAACTGAGTAAATACGCATTAAACATACCGTGGGCGGCAATCAAAACATTTTTATCGTTGCTGACAATATCTCCGTGATCCTCATAACCACTACGATATGTATCTTCTTCGGCAACAGAATACGCACAGATTTCAAGGGCTTTTTTTGCCCTTTCATAATCGTTTTTATAATCATTGCCTATGGATTTACCGTGATAAATCAAATCGGAATAAAACCCTCTCTGTTTTTTCTCATCCGGTTCCCAATTCACATCAAGACCGCATTCGGCAAGTTCGGGTACAATTTCAATGGGAATATTTCCTTTTTGATTTTTTGCAACACCGACGGCAGTTTGAATTGCACGGCTGAGATTACTTGCAAAAATCCTGTCAAAATGTATATCGGAAAGACTTTTTCCCAAATAATCGGCTTGCATTAAACCTATCTCGGTTAAATTCGGATCAGTACCCTTGTCAAGTCCCGTCTGAGCCATACTTTGCCCATGTCTGACAATATATAAATTCAACTTTCTGCACCCTTTTATATTACTTTAAATTATAATATTTTTTAAGTTCCTGTGTAAGGCCGTACATCTGGTCGATTTCAAGTTGTCTGTTCTTTGTAAACTCATTACAATCTCTCGCACGGCTGAAAATGTTCATATTGATGCCGTCAAGATTGAGATAATACTTTGCATTAACCGGATACATCTGACATTCCGCAACCGATAAAAATCCGACAATATTCTGGATTTTCTCCGCAAGTTCAGGCTCTTTATCAAAATTTTTGCAAAGCCAAACATAAAGTTCGGGATGGAAATTAGCCATAACACCGGAATATCCCGCACATCCCATTCTCATTGACTCAATGAATGTTGCAGCATTTGCATTATATATTTTTAAATTTGTACCTTTTACTGCATCAAGTTTTTCTTTTATCATATCAAGACTGCAACATGTATCTTTCAAAAAGCAGAATTTACCGGATAAAGCAAGTTCTTTTAATGTATCCGGTGCCATAATTCTTTTATAGGGATAAGGGCACTCATAAATACCGAGACCGATTTCCGGAATACCCTCAATAGCCTTATATACATTTTTAAGGAATACACTGTCATCCTCATCCTCACTGGCAAAACGGTTTGAGATAAAAACATATCCGTCAATATTTTCGTTGATAAATGCATTTGCTTCGTAAATCTGAGTATCAATATCATCTGCAACATGACCGGAAGCAACAACCGTCATGGATTTCGGTTTGTGGGACATTACGAATTTAAGAAGTTCAAGTCTTTCCTCAAAAGAGAGAAAGAATATTTCACTTGACTGACAAATTGCAAAAATTCCGTCAACACCTTTTTCCTGATACCACCATAAAAGTTTTTCAACAGCATTATAATCAACTTTATTGTCAGCGGTATAAGGAGTTATCATCGTCGGATATACACCGTCGGGAATTTGTTTAATCATCTTTCACACCTCAAAATCATTTAACAACTTTATAAAATACTTTTTTACCTTTTTTAACGATTGTTTCACCGGAGAGAACGTCTTTTTCATCAATGGAATATGTAAAATCAGAAACCTTTTCACCGTTTACAGAAATTCCGCCCTGTTGAATAAGACGTCTTGCTTCACCGTTTGATTTAGCAATACCGGATTTAACAAGAATGTTAACAATACCTGCTTTTCCGTCTGTAAAATCATCGTCAGTGAGCGTAACCGACGGCATATTTTCAAGATTATCTCCGCCGCCGAAAAGTGCCTTTGCGGCTTCCTGTGCTTTAATTGCTTCAGCTTCGCCATGAATAAGTTTTGTAACTTCAAAGGCAAGGATTTCTTTAACTTTATTTATTTCACTGCCTTCACATTTTTCATATTCCGCAATTTGCTCAATGGGAACAAAGGTAAGCATTTTAAGGCATTTAATAACATCGGCATCATCAACATTTCTCCAATACTGATAAAATTCGTAGGGAGAAGTTTTATTGGGATCAAGCCAAAGAGCACCGCTTTCTGTTTTACCCATCTTTTTGCCGTCGCTTTTAAGAAGAAGGTTAAATGTCATTCCGTAAACATCTTTACCGTCTGCCCTTCTGTTAAGTTCAACGCCGTAAATAATGTTACTCCACTGGTCATCACCGCCGAGTTCAAGCTGACAACCGTATTTTCTGTTAAGAACGAGGAAATCGTAACTTTGCATAATCATATAGTTTAGTTCAAAGAATGAAAGTCCTCTTTCAAGACGCTGTTTATAACACTCTGCGGCAAGCATCCTGTTTACGGAAAAATGAACTCCTACCTCACGAAGGAACTCAATATAATTAAGGTTACGTAACCATTCGGCATTATTGACCATAATTGCTTTACCGTCTGAAAAGTCAATCAGATTTGACATTTGCTTTTTAAAACATTCAATGTTATGGTCAATTTCTTCGGTAGTAAGCATTTTTCTCATATCGCTTTTACCTGAGGGATCGCCCACCATACCTGTACCGCCGCCGAAAAGTGCAATCGGAACGTGTCCTGCTCTCTGCATGTGAGCCATAACCATGATCTGAACAAAATGTCCCACATGCAAACTGTCCGCCGTAGGATCAAACCCTATATAGAATTTGATTTTATCATTATTGAGAAGTTCTTTTACCTTCTCCTCATTTGTAATCTGAGCAATTAAGCCTCTTGCTTGTAATTCTTCAAAAACATTCATCTGAAAAATCCTTTCTGTTATTCGGTAATTTCATTATTATCTTCCATAAGCTTTTTAAATTCGGCACCGTCGATTTTCTCTTTTTCCATAAGAACATGAGCAACGGTTTCAAGTTTATCCCTATGCTGAGTGAGAATACTTTC
>JAZUKF010000073.1:0-1944 GCA_045643165.1 Acutalibacteraceae bacterium
TGTTACTCCTTTTCCTATCAAAGATACGATGGCTTTTTCAACATCAGAGCGGGACACGCCATAACACTCGTTGTGACCGATAAATACCGCTGTTTCTTGTCGTGACATTTCAAACTATGGCGCACCTCCTCCATAGGTATAGTTTTTTATATTATAACATAGAATAGGCGTAAAGTCCACTATCTGATATGAAATAATATCCTGCTGTCATCTGGTTTTCTTTATAATATTATGATGAGAATTTGTAGGTAAGGAGGTATAGCCCTATGTTTGGCGAAAAATTGAAGAATTTGCGAACCGCAAGCAAAATGAGCCAAAAGGAATTGGCAGAGCGCATCGGGATAGCAAAATCCGTCATATCGTTCTATGAGAGCGGAGAACGGTTTCCGTCCTATGAAGTTCTCATAAAAATAGCCCGCATCTTTAATGTAACTACCGATTATTTATTGGATGTTGAAAGAGGGAGAATGATTGACATATCCGGTCTGTCAGATGAAGATGCAGCGGTTGTTAATTCGGTCATTGAAGCACTGAAAAGAAACAGCACAACCAAAAATAGTTAGGTGGACTCTTGCGGGTAGACGGCGGGAGTCCATTTTTTATTAACGGAAAGGATTATCAATGCTTATTATCCACCATTACCACATTACCCAAAAAAATATCACATAGCAGTTAATCACGATCTGCCTCTTTGCCCTGACTGTAACGGAAAAATGAAAATCAGAGACAGCAAGCACAGAACGGTTATTGACTCCGAAGGTGAAAAGATTGTTTTTAGCTTGCGCCGTCTGTACTGCCCGAATTGCAAAAAGCTACATATCGAATTACCGGATTGTATCGAACCGCAAAAGCACTATGACAAAGCTGTGATTGATGCAGTACGGAGCGGGAATATAGATAACTGCCCCGCCGATAATAAAACCATTTACCGTTGGAAGAAATAAACATACACACCCGTTTTGCCTTTTGACTTGTCTGCCTTTAACATAAAATACTATCGGAATTGGAAAAGGGAGGCGGCGGTAATGTGGATTCATCATAGCAAGAGCGGAAAACAGCGGATAATAATAGTGATGGCGGTTATTGCGGTACTGCTTATATTGCTATTTATTAAATCCTGCGGTAATGCTCCATCGTCAGAGGATAACCCAAAACCAACGCAAGAGCAAAAAACGCTTGATTTCATTCCGGCTACGGAAAAAGGGCAAATCAATATACCGGGCTATACCGGAATATATCTAACGCCGGGACAGTTAAATCAAAAAGTGAGTTTTTATAATCCTGATAGCAATAATTGTTATTTTGTAATGTCGCTCTATCTTTCGGATGATACTTTGATATGGGAATCTGACTACATAGAGCCGGGAGAAACGATAGAGGATATAACGCTTTTACAATCATTGGATAGAGGGCTTTATAAGAATTGCGTTTTGTGTTATAGGTGCTTTTCACTCTCTGACAAAACCGAATTAAACGGTACTACACAAAGAATTGAAATCAACACGAATTAAAACGGAGGAAAGCCAAATGAAGAAAATCATTGCTATTGTTCTTGCTATGGTTATGGTATGTTGTTTATCTGTCACGGCATTTGCTGCAACAGAACCCGCCTTTTACAGTGCGGAAATGACGGTATCGGGCTATTCGTATTCTACATTTACATACAACATTCCGGAAACTCTTGAATTGCAAAGCAATAATCATAATAGCGTTACTCTTGGGATTGACACATATAATCTTGATGATGGTTATATTATTTCATTTATGATTCAAAACGGCATAGATAATTACCATGTTCTATTGAAAAATGAAAATGACGAAACCCAAACCACGCAAATAACCTTCAGCGATAATAAAAATAATATGCTTGATTTGGTCAATCCGGTTGCAACATTTACTATTGATGAATTGAAAGATGATATTCACTGCAAGAGCATCAATGTT
>JAZUKF010000074.1:0-4232 GCA_045643165.1 Acutalibacteraceae bacterium
ATAAAAAATATGAGTGATATGAAACTTTCCATGTCAAAGATGACATTTCCTCATCAACTTGCAAGGGTTATGCTTTTTGAACAGATTTACAGAGCGTTTATGATATCAAACGGTACCAAATATCATAAATAATGCTGTGTATTCTTGACATTATCTTTTCGGGAATGTATAATCAAGACAGGGAAAACAGCGTTTGGAGTGATTATTATTTACAGAATAAAAAAATTGATTTCAGTTCTTTTGACGGTTGTTATTTTTATGTCGGTGACGGGATTAAATCTTTATTCCTATGCGGCAGGCGTGTCTGTTTCGGCAGTTGCGAATAAGACCACCGCAGTTAAGGGTGATACGGTTTCCGTAAGTGTAAAAGTTAATTCCAATCCGGGAATATCAGGAATAGATTATTTGCTGAAATATAAAACGAGTCAGCTTAAATATGTCAGCTGTTCCTTCGGTACAGAGGGACAAAGTTTTGAAATGCAGGGTTGCAATAATACATCCTCCGGTGTAAAGGGAGCGTGCCTTAACAGCAAGGGTACGGTGAATAAAAAAATCGGAGTTATTGTAACGGTAAAATTTAAAGTTGTATCCGAAAAAACCGAAAATGCATCTGTTACGCTTTCCGCTCATGCTACAAACTCAAAGGGCGGAAACGTGTCGGTTTCCGTTAAGAGTGCAACGGTCAAACTTAATCCTGTTACGGAAACAAAAAAAGAAAGCGGATTTATTTTTCAGAAACTTGTTGATTTTTTTGTAAAGATTATCGTGTGGCTTTCCAAATACGAAAAGTTATTAAAATAAAACAGAGGTGATTGTTTATGAAAAAAGCAAAGGTATATTTATCTGTGCTTACCGTTCTGATTGTTTTGATTTCAACTATGACGGTAGGGGTATTTGCCGATTCGTCAAGAATGGGTGTCAGTGTAAGCAATTCTGCGGCACAGAAAGGAGATACCGTTACTGTTACGGTAAAGGTGAATTCCAATCCCGGAATTGCGGGGCTTGATTTTGTTTTGAATTATGATACTTCGGATTTGCAGTATGTCAGTTCATCTGTGGGTACTGTGGGAAACAGTTTTACGCTGAACGGATGTAATAACACCGCCGGCGGAGTTAGAGGTGCATTTCTCAATGTTGACGGCAAGGAAACAGGTTCCACCGGTACTGTTGCGACTGTAAAATTTAAAGTTATTTCCGATAAGGCAAAAACGTCAAGTGTGTCTCTTTCTTCTAATTTTTCAACTTCAAATGCGGATAATCTGAATAATACAACAGTTACTTCATCGGTAAAATTAAATTCAGCCGTTACAACACATCCTACCACAACAAAGCAAAATACCACAAAGGCGACAACAACAAAACAAAATACAACAAAACAAAATACGACAAAACGTACTACCACCGAGAAAGCATCAACCACACATAACGGTGAAACAACTACACATATTTATAAAACCGAAACAATAGCAATAAAAAAAGGAAACAGTTATCAACTTGCAAAACCCTCATCAATGAGCGGAAAGATCGAGTTTTCTTCAAGTAATTCTTCTGTTGCTTCAATCAGTTCTTCCGGTGTGGTTACTACATATAAAAAAGGTATGACTACCGTTAAGGCAGTGAGCGAAAACGGAGTTACAAAAACATGGCTTCTCCTTGTGGGGGACGGTTCAACTGTTGAAACGACGACCGCTTTGGATGAAACAACAACCGATGAAACCACCGTTCCGGAGGAAGAAACGGTAACGGAGGATGTAACGGAATTTTTTGAAGATGAAACGGAAGCGGTTACCGAAAGGGAAAATGATAAGGGTAATGACCTTGATATGAAAATGATCATTATAATCGGTACGGCGATCGTTACTATCATTGTTGCGGCAATAATTGTAATAAAAATACGTAACAAAAACTATAAGGATTTTATAAACTGACAGGGTGAATAAAATGAAAAATAAAACCATTTCGATTATTCTTGTTATAATAACCGTTTTATCCGTATGTGCTTTATCGGTAAGTGCATCTGACCAAAAGGGTTATTTGGTAATTACAGATTATGTTAAGGTTAACAGCGGAAAAGATGTTTCTGCGGATATTCAGAAGGTAATTGACGAAAATCCCCACAGAACAATATTTTTCCCCGACGGAGAATATTTGATCGGTTCACCTGTTCTGACACCTGCCGATCCGAGGATAAGCGTTTCTTTGAAACTTGCCGATTATGCCGTCCTTAAAGCGACTTCCGAATGGAAGAAAGGAGAGGCTATCGTTCAGCTGGGAGGAAAAAATCCTTATAACAGTATCACAATAAACGGCAGTAACTACTATTTTGAAGGCGGAATTATTGACGGTTCTCACGTTGCGGACGGTATTTCAATCAACAGCGGAAGAGAAACGGGAATAAGGAATGTTTCAATTAAAAATACAATTATCGGAATACATATTCTGCACGGAGCAAACAGCGGTTCTTCGGATGCGGATATTATGGGAGTAAATATTGTGGGATGCGGAAATAATTCCACAGGAGTCCTTTGCGAAGGATTTGATAATACTTTTACGAATATGAGAATAGCAAACGTATTTACCGGTATTCATCTTAAAAGCAGCGGTAATATGTTGAGAAACATTCATCCTCTGTTCACATCAGGTTACGAGAATTATGAAAATAGTTGCGGTTTTATTGATGAGAGCGGTACCAACTGGTTTGATTATTGTTACAGCGACCAGTTCGGAATAGGATTTAAAACCACCGGTAATTCAAGAAGTACATTTAATGACTGCTTCTGTTATTGGTATTCACCAAACGGAAAATCTCATACTGCATTTTTATCTGAGGGAAAATTCAATTCCGTTATCACTAACTTTAACATCGGCGGATTTAAAAGAAATAATAACAATGCGGTGCTTATCTGCAAAAAGTTAGGCGGTAACGGTGTGATTGAAAATCTTTCCGTTAGGGACTCGGATTTATCCACCTTTGCCCATAAGGCATATCTTGAAAGTCATAATATTTTTGAATTGACCGCAAAGATTTTCTGGAAAATGATAAATGTTTTTTATGTGATATTCGGATAAAACAGACAGAGAAGCAAATATAAAATAACGGGGCTGTTCCTTAGTGCGAACAGCCCCTTAGTTTTTTGAAATCAAAATGCAGGGAACGGTCTGCTTTTATAAGATAAGAGATAACAGACAAATAGATATTTGTAATTTCGGCTTTGTTCAGTCCCATAAAAATTTAATAAAATTTTAAAGTTGAGCGTAGGGCAGGTGCTTGCCCCTGCCGTTCAGACAGCAGACAACAGATGATAGACGTATAGATTTTTGCAATTTTTCGGTTCCGCTCAATCCCGTAAAGATTTAATAAAATTTTAAGTCGAGCGTAGGGAACGGTCTTGACCGTTCCGCTTGCATAGCAAACAAGCGAAAAATATTTGGTACCGTCGTAGGGCAGGTGCTTGCTTCTGCCGTAATGAAATTATACGTTTACGGAAACTCTGTAAAAATCTGTATATCTGTTAATCTATTATCTGCCTACGCTCAACATATAATTTTTATCAAACTCCGTAGGGCAGGCGCTTGCTCCTGCCGTTCAGACAGTAGATGATAGATGACAGATGAATAGATTTTAAATTTTCGGCTTCACTCAAACTTATTATTTTCACGGCTCCTTTGTGTAAAGGGAGCTGTCAACGAAGTTGACTGAGGGATTGTTCGACTGAAACAATACCAATTCCTGCAATGTTTCTGTAAACGGATGATTTCATTTCGGCAGATGTGTTGACAGCACTCGGCTGTCCGGCGGGATGCTCCGTAAGAGTGTCCCGCTGTATTTATTATCAATAAAATCACGGGAAATCTTTGTTAAATTTTCAGGAAAGTTTTTCCCCGAAAACCCTTGACTTTTTTGCGGGGGGGGGGGGAAAATATAATATGTACTTTTATATGTAACTTCTATGGGTTACATGGGAGGTTTTTAGTTTTTAGTTTCTGGTTTTCAGAAGCAGCACGGCGACAGAGGTTTATCTAAAAACTAAAAACCAAAAACTAAAATTCAAAAATTGAAAGGAGATTCATTTATGAAAAAAAGAATCTTAAACGTCATACTCGCAATCGCCATGCTTGCCTGTATGATACCACTCGGCATGGTGACGGTATCTGCCGAAGCAGAGACAATTCCCGGTACCAACATCACATGGGAGCTGACGGACAACGACACCGTCCTTACTATCGGCGGT
>JAZUKF010000075.1:0-4532 GCA_045643165.1 Acutalibacteraceae bacterium
AACGCTAGCCTGTCACGCTAGAGGTCGACGGTTCGAGCCCGTTCCGGGTCGCCAAAAAATTGCCTCTGTAGCTCAGTTGGTAGAGCAGAGGACTGAAAATCCTCGTGTCGTTGGTTCGATTCCGACCGGAGGCACCATTACACAAATTGCGGATGTAGCTCATCCGGTAGAGCGCCACCTTGCCAAGGTGGAGGTAGCGAGTTCGAGCCTCGTCATCCGCTCCAATAAAGCCGACAAAGTCCTATCAGATTTTGTCGGCTTTTGAATTAAGACGGTGTTTGATGTTGATAAAGAAGAGGTTGCTTATGAAACATATTGCGGTAATAACAAAAAAACCGGAACTCAGCGGAAAATGTTCAACTCCCGACGGTGCAATAACCGGTAACGGAGATTTGGCGGTAATACTGGGAAATTCCGAAAACGGCATCCGTTTATATATCGCAAAAAATGATATCTGGTACGGCGTGGAGGATAAAGATAACGGCGGAATGAGACCGCTGGGTTATGTGGATATTGATATCCCGTCGTATCTTTATGAGAATTATTATGTGGAGCAGGATCTTGATTTAGGTGAAATCAGATGCTCTTTTGAATACGAAAATCAAAAATGCAGTTTCACTATTGTTGTTTATAAAACGGAAAATTCTTTCAGTATTTTTAATTCGGGAAATGTGCAAATCGTACCTCAATTAAAAGTGTTTGAAGGAGATACCGACGGAGTGAAAGGCGATTTTGAGGAGGATGGCATAAGGGGGATTTTCCGCAGTTTTAATGATGAAAACTGTGAATATGAAACCCATGTTTTCGCTTCTTTGAAAAATGCAGGTGAAAATTATTTTTATTGCTTTGTTGCCACCAATCATGATTTTGATGGACCTGAGAAAAAAGTGATTGAAAAAATAAAAACCGTTGATGAAAAATATATTGAAAGTTTAAAGAAAAAGCATGATGAAGAATGGAGAAAGATGTGGGAAAAATCCTCCTTTGTTTTAAGCGATAAAGAACTTGAATTAAGTTGGTATTCTTCACAGTATTTCCTGATGGTATGTGCGGGAAATAAAAATTTTGCTCCCGGAATTTTCGGTAATTTTATTACCGTTGAACGTCCTGCATGGCATAACGATTATCATTTGAATTATAATTATCAGGCACCTTTTTATGCTGCGTGTTCTTCTAATCACCCGGAATTTACGGACTGTTACATGGCACCGTTGGAGGAGTTTTACGAAAAAGGAAGGAGTTTTGCAAAGCGTTTCGGCTGCAAAGGGGTGATATTCCCTGTGGGGATCGCACCGAAAGGACTTTGTACAGAACTTGATTTAAATAATAAATACTGTTTTGAAAGGTTGTTTTTAGGACAGAAAAGTAACGGAATTCATCCTGCGGATATTCCTGTTTTCCGCTGGAAAGCAACAAGGGATGAAGATTATGCAAGGGAACACGCATATCCGTTTGTAAAAGAATGTCTTGCATTTTTTGAAGATTATGCTGTTTTTGAAAAGGGAAGATTTTCCGTTTGCCGTGATGCCGCCCATGAAGTGCCGATTTATAAAGATGATTATAAACCCGAAAAATATAAACGGTATCTTAATGATAAAAATAATTCTTTGACATTAGGTTTGCTTCGTCTTGTTTTGGACGGTGCTGTTGACATGGCTGAAACATTGGGTATTGATGAGGATAAACGGAAAATATGGAGAAATATGCTTGAAAATCTTTCTCCTTTTGCCACCTATTACCGTTTCGGCAAAAAGGTTTACCGTTATACGGAAAAAGGTCAGATGTGGAATGACGGAGGAGATGTGGGATTACAGCATATTTATCCCTGCGGTTGTGTGGGACTTTCTTCATCGAAAAAGGATCTGAAAATCGCAAGAAATACTTTTAAAATGAAAAGCAGATATTGTTTTATTGATGACAATGCCGTTTCCTCATTTTTTCCTATGGCATCAAGGCTCGGTACGGATCCCGCCGAAACATTGAAAAAATTCCGTGAACTGAACGAGAAAAAAAGATTGCCTAATCTTCTTTATAAATTTGAGGGCGGATGTCTTGAAGATTGTTCAATTCCCGCATCAATGCTCAATGAGATGGCTTTGCAAAGTCATCAGGGAGATGTGAGAATTTTCCCGTGCTGGGATATGAAAATTGACGGAGAATATCATAACCTTCGTGCGGACGGAGCATTTCTTGTTTCTTCAAGCGTTAAAAACGGAAAATTCGGAAGTACGGAAATATTCTGTGAAAAGGGCGGAAGACTTTCCGTAATTCTTCCCTATGAGGGAGCGGATATCATTCATAACGGAGAAAAGTTTTCCGTTAATAATAATTCTTTTGTTGTTCAAACACAGGCAGGAGATGAAATTATTATAAATTCCAAATAACACTTTATATAAGTGTTTTAAAGGATTATATACATAAAAATGCATATTTTTGTAAAAAACAATAATATTTTTTAAAAAATATACATAATTATAGAATAATCTATTGACAAAAGAAAATTCTTATGGTATAGTTTGTCAGTAGAGTGAATGATTGTCAGCGGTTATATGTTTATTTTTCAGAAAGGAGAATACATATTGTGGATTGGTTAACAGATTGGTTGGGCGGTATCAGGGAAGATTTTATAACCTGTTTTATCACGGACGACAGGTATAAGCTGGTGCTTGACGGTATCGGTGTAACAATAAAGGTTTCACTTATGGCAATCGTTATCGGCGTATTTTTGGGATTTTTGATTGCTCTTTGTAATCTTTCAAAAAATAAAGGTCTTAAAGCTTTCGGAAAAGTTTATACGGATATTATCAGAGGTACTCCCTCGGTAACTCAGTTGATGATAATTTATTTTGTAATTTTCGCAACGGTGGATTGGCCGAAATGGGTTATTGCATCTATCGCTTTCGGTATAAATTCCGCCGCATATGTATCGGAAATTTTCCGCGCCGGCATTCTGTCTATTGACAGGGGACAGACAGAAGCGGGAAGGTCTCTTGGTTTAAGCGGAAGTCAGACGATGATTTATATTATCATCCCTCAGGCGGTAAAAAATATTTTCCCCGCTATGTGTAATGAGTTTATCACTCTGATTAAAGAAACGGCTATTGTGGGTTATGTGGGACTTATGGATATTCAAAAGGCGGGAGATTTTATAAAAACCACCACATATCAGGCGTTTATGCCTCTTATCGGAATAGCGGTAATCTATTTTGTACTCATCAAACTTCTGACGTTAGGTCTCGGCTTTGTTGAAAATAAACTCAGAAAAACCGAAGTTTCTCACAGGAGGTCAAGGTAATGATCAAAGTCAGTAATTTACATAAATACTTTGGCGATAATGAAGTGCTTACGGGAATTGATGAGGAAATACATGACGGCGAGGTGGTTGTGGTTATCGGTCCCTCAGGTTCGGGTAAAAGTACATTTTTAAGATGCCTCAATCTTCTTGAAACACCGACAAAAGGTGAAATTTTTATCGACGGTGAGCAGATCAACAGCCACGGAGTAAACGTAAATAAAGTAAGACAGAAAATGGGAATGGTTTTTCAACAGTTTAATCTTTTCCCCCATTTGACTGTTATTGATAATATTACTCTTGCTCCGGTCAAACTTAAAAAGGCGGATAAAAAAACTGCCGTGGAAAAGGGTATGAAACTGCTTGAAAGAGTGGGACTTGCCGAAAAAGCCAAGGCGTATCCCGATCAGCTTTCCGGTGGGCAGAAACAGCGTATCGCCATAGCAAGAGCCCTTGCCATGGATCCGGAGATCATTCTTTTTGACGAACCTACGTCAGCCCTTGATCCGGAGATGGTGGGTGAGGTGCTTGAGGTTATGAAGGACCTTGCAAAAAGCGGTATGACAATGGTTGTGGTAACTCATGAAATGGGATTTGCCAAGGAAGTTGCTTCAAGAGTTCTGTTTATGGATCAAGGTGTTATTATGGAACAGGGCACGCCTGATGAGATTTTTAAAAATGCTCAGAATGAACGTACTAAACAGTTCCTGGGAAAGGTATTATAATTTTCAGTTTATTATTTGAGAATAATCTCAATAAAATAAAAAATTAAAAAGGAGTTTTTATCATGAAAAAAACAGTAAAAATTTTATCATTCGTTCTTGCACTCGTGCTTATCGTATCATGTGCAACAGCATGCGGCGGCAAGAATACGGAAAGCAAAGCCTCAATCAAATTCGGTACAAATGCTGAATTTGCTCCCTTCGAGTATGTTGTTTCCGGCGGAAAAACAGGCGTAATCGGTGATTATGACGGTATCGACATTGCAATCGCAGATAAGATCGCAAAAGGTCTCGGAACAACAGCGGAAATTGAAAACATAGAATTTGATTCTCTCATTCTCGCTCATAAAAACGGACAGATTGATGCTATCATCGCAGGTATGACCGTTACTCCCGACCGTGCCAAGGAAGTTGATTTCTCAAAAACATACTATGAAGCAACACAGGTTATGATCGTTAAGGAAGATTCCGATGTTAAGAGTGCCGCCGATATGAAAGGTAAGAAGATCGCCGTTGTT
>JAZUKF010000076.1:0-5383 GCA_045643165.1 Acutalibacteraceae bacterium
TCAGATTTGTACTGTATGTAAGAAAGTCCTTGTAGAAAGAAAAGGACACACACCGGGTAAAGAAGCAACCTGTGTTGATCCGCAACTTTGCGAAGTATGTAAAGTAGAACTTGCCCCTGCAACGGGAATACACACTCCCGGAAATTGGGTAACTGTAAATCCTGCAACACTCCTAACTGACGGTAGTGAAGAACTTCATTGTGCATATTGTCAGGAAGTTATTGATACAAGAGTTATAACGAAAATTATCACTGTTAAGGAGTCTTCCGATATTGTAATAGATGTTGAAAAAGGATATATTAACGGTATTGCCGAAGGTACTAAATCTCTCGATAATTACATTACTCTCGGTGAAGGATATTCGATTGAATATTTGAAAACTGATGCCGGATTCGGTACCGGAACTGTTGTTAATATAGTTGATGATTCCGATAAAACGGTTGTTGAAAGTTTCACTATAATCATTTACGGTGATATTTCCGGCGACGGTGTAATCAGTTTTGATGATGCTTCAATTATTGACAGTTATCAGTGTTACGGTTGTGATATTGCATCTGATTCTGTTTTCTTTAAAGCCGGCGATATTAACGGTGACGGTTCTTTGGATTCATCCGATATAATTTATCTTGATTTGGTACAATGTTTCTACTATAATATAAATCAGTCAAGCGGAACATTGGAAAAAGTATTATAATTATAAGGTGCAATAATGATTTACAGTATAAAAGTTGACGATTTAAGAAAAAACATACCGATTTTACGTGTGGGGGACAGAGTGAATTTGTCAGGTGTTGTTTATACATCACGTGATGCGGCACATAAAAGAATAACCGAATCTCTTGACAAAGGTATACCTTTACCGTATCCCATTAAAGATTCTGTTATATATTATGTGGGACCTACACCAACTCCACTCGATTTGCCTATCGGAAGTTGCGGACCGACCACATCTTCAAGAATGGATAATTTTGCTCCGAGATTACTTGATTCAGGTCTTTCGGCAATGATAGGTAAAGGTCCGCGTAATAAGAATGTATGCGATGCAATCGTTAGAAATCATGCTGTTTACTTTTGTGCAATCGGCGGTGCAGGTGCTTTACTTGCAAAAAGTGTAGAACAATGTGAAGTCGTTGCATATGAAGATTTAGGCTGTGAATCGGTTAAAAAACTTACAATAAAAGATTTACCGCTCATAGTTGCCATTGATTCAGAAGGAAATAATATTTTTAAAAAATGAGGTGTCTGAAAATGAAAAGAAGTGTAAAAATTTTATCCCTATGTCTCTTTGTAATTCTTACTATGACGTTGTTTGTAACGTCTGTTTCCGCAAAGAGTGCTGATTATTCTTCAATTTATACTTATATTGATACTTGCGTTCCGAAGGATAATGATGCGGGAATTTATTCTGCAACTTCCTACGGAAATTTGATGAATGTTGTTGATGCAATAGATTATTCATTGACTTCCGACAAGCAGGATGTTGTTGATAATTACTTAACGCAATTAAAGAATGCAGTTTCGTCTCTGGAAACAGATGAAAGCAAAGCTGTTGCCGATTTCGGTATTGATTTAAGTAAATTGACTGCAAAGTGCGGCGATGTTATTGATGTTACTTTGACACTTAAAACAAACTATAATCTTTATGCCGTAAGTTCAATTATCGTTTATGATTCAAATGTGTTTGAGGTGGTTGCCGATTCAACCACTTCCTCAACGGGATATCTTGATTATTCAGGTGATTTAGCAAATTATCTCCACCTCGGAAACTGGAAATCTCCCGACAACATGTATTCAAGAAATAATAATACAACATATTGGAATCAACAGAAGAATAATGTTAAACTTGCTTATATCGCCATGAGCGGAGATTCCACCTTGGGTGATCCGGTTGCAACCTCCGGAAGGATTGCTTCTTTTCAGTTGCGTGTAAAAGACGGCGTTGCGGACGGTACTGTGGGACGTATTTATATGAGCAGTGATTTTATAAAAAACAGTTCCTGTAAAGCCGGATTGACTTTTGCTTCAAGAGCAGTCGGCACATATTTCAGCAGTGCATCCGATGCTTATATTCAATACGGTCAGACAATAAATCTTTCCGATGCAGATAAATCAGTAACAATCGGTGATACTCATATTTGTACGGCAGGGGATTGGACTGTATTGACTCCCGCAACATGCACCGAAAACGGTATAAAAGTAAAAAAATGTTCCGGTTGCGAGAAAGAAATCGAAAGAGATATAATTCCTTTCACGGGTCATACTGAAGAAACAATTCCGTCCGTTCCTTCAACTTGTACCAAAGCCGGTTTATCCGAAGGAATAAAATGTTCTGTTTGTAAAAAAATTCTCAAAAGTCAGACAGAACTTCCGTTAAAATCTCATACTTTTGGCGAATGGAAAGTAACAAAGGCAGCCACCTATGCTGTTGCAGGTGTTGAAACAAGAGAATGTACTTCCTGTCATAAAAAGGAAACAAGAGAAACTGCAAAAGTGAAATTTGATATATCCAATTTTAAAATTCTCAATGCACGTGCAACAGTTTCCGGCAGTACTATTACATTAACCGGTTATACAAATACAACAACAGTCGTTGTTTATACAAATACAAAGGATTCACAGAAAGTAACTGTGTTCAATTCCGGTACTCCGATTACTCTCAGCAAAGACGGAACGGGTTATCTTTTGTCTTATGAAAATTGGAAAAAGAACGGCAGTAAACTTTCTGTTATTGTCAGCATTGGCGGATTATATTATAATCTCGAATACAAATTTGTTACAGTAGCAGCACCTACAAAGGACCATTTTAAAACATACCGTGTGTTCGATATTGATATTGATAATAACAATAAAACTATTTCAATGACATCTAATATTGACCAACCGTATATTAACTTTTATGTAAATCCCGATATTGATAAATCATTTACATATACTCTTCCCGATTCAACACAAGTGGAAAAAGTAGGAACTTCCTCATATAAAATTCTTTGTCCGACTGATGGAAATACTGTTACTCTTCCTGTTTCCGTAAAGGCAGGAATTCTCGGAACGACTGAATATACTCTTGTTGTAACATTTGTAAAATCTCCTATTGTTCCGTCAAAATTTATCGTTCCCGTTAACGGAGGAATTGAATTATGTAATAACGGAGAAGAATATTATATTCTTGTTACAAAAAAACAGGATTGTGATTATTTCGGTATCAGATCAACCGGTATAAGCGGTTCAACATTGTTTTTTGATCCTGCTGCCACGGATGGTGTAGTCGATTCTTATTCAAGCAGAGGCAGTGTTGTTCAATACAGAATTTATGAAAATAAAAACATTAAGCCCGGCGATACAGAACCTTCACCGGTAACAGGAACAATAACCATTACATTTAAAGACGGTAAAACAGAAACATATAAGATAATTTTCTCTTTCAAACCTATGGGATTTTCAGAAAGTGCATTCAGTTCTACTCAGGTTCAGTCTTTGAAATATGACAGCACTAAAAAAACACTTGTTTTGAACGGTGCAACAAATGAAACGATATTTATCAGAGATGCTCTTACTAACGGGCTCGGTTTAACAATTAAAGAAGTTGACGGAAAAGGTATTTCTTATTCCGATAGCATTTATTCCGTTAAATGTCCTGCTTCGGGTGTTTCATATTTTACTATTGTTTTAGCGGACGGTACGGAAATTGCCTGTACAGCATTGTTCAAAGACCATTGTACTGTTGATGAGAGCGGGAAAATTGTCGGTGATAAAATAAATATAAGCAGATTAAACGCTTTAAGAGGTACATTTGCTTATGATGATAACAGCAGACTTGTTTGTACGGTTTCAAGCGGAAAATCAGCTGTTACAATTAACAAAACAACTACAACCGGTGAATCTGTTTACATCAAGCCTGTTGCCGGAATGACGGAAACCGATACAGGATATGTTATTTCCAATGCTCTTTCTCAAACAAAGTTTACAATGGTTATCAGTGGAGTTGAATACGATTTTACAGCACTTAAATACGGTGATGTAATCAAAGAAAAACAAGAAGATTACGAAACTGAATTAGACTGATATTACATTATAATTAAAGACGGCTTTAAAGGTGAATTTACTTTTAAAGCCGTCTTTTTTTGAATTGTGATTTTTGATAATCCTGTGTGTCATTTTTTCTGTAAAAATCATAGTATAAAACAGAAATCCGAAAAATTATGAAAGGAGAATTATTTTGCAGAAAATGTATGACTATCAAATGAACGGAAGATTTAATTGCGATTGCAATATGCAGCAAAACTGCAATGTCAAAAAGGACTGTATTCAGCCTGAATCAGCAGTTCCGAAATGCATGATGACAACAATGGCATATATTCCGTTTCAGGAAAACACGGATATTTACAGTATTATGAACGCTTTGGATAAAGGTACATTGTTCCCTTGTCTTGATAAGCCCTTTATCGGAGGTTGTTGCAGATGAACAAAAATAATGAATTATTTAAAGAATTAGCCGCTGTAAAATTTGCAGTTTGGGAACTTCATTTGTATCTTGATACCCATCCCTGCGATATGCAGGCACTTGCACTTCATAATAAGTACAAGCAAAAGCTTAAAGAATTGACGGATATTTTTGAAGAAAACTGCTATAAATTAACAGCAAATTCAGCCCAGGGAGTAGAATGGTTTAAAAGTCCCTGGCCTTGGGAGAAAGAAGGTTGTGGTTGCTGATGTTTCAATATGAAAAAATGTTACAGTATCCTGTAAATATTAAAAATCCTAATCCGAAATATGCAAAAATCATCATTTCACAATACGGTGGTCCCGACGGTGAGTTAGGTGCATCTCTGAGATATCTCAGTCAACGTTTTTCAATGCCTTATCCGGAATTAAAAGGTATATTGACTGATATCGGCACAGAGGAATTAGGTCATTTGGAAATGATAGGTGCTATTGTTTATCAACTTACAAGAAATTTATCAATGGATGAAATCAAAAAAGCCGGTTTTGAGGATTATTTTGTTGACCATACAACAGGTATTTATCCTCAGGCGGCGAGCGGTATGCCCTGGACGGCGGCTTCAATGCAGTCAAAAGGAGACGTAATTACCGATTTACACGAAAATCTTGCTGCGGAACAAAAAGCACGTGTTACCTATGATAATATTTTACGTCTTGTGGATGATCCCGATGTCAGAGATCCCATTAAATTTTTAAGAGAAAGAGAAATTGTTCACTACCAGCGGTTCGGTGAAGGCTTGAGAATAGCAACCGACAGAATGGACTCTAAGAATTTCTATGCTTTCAACCCCTCATTTGATAAAGTAAAATAATATTGTAAAAAAGACTGCAAACCTGTCTCAAAAGGCGGATTTGCAGTCTGTAATTTTTTAAAGATTTTTTT
>JAZUKF010000077.1:0-17053 GCA_045643165.1 Acutalibacteraceae bacterium
GATTTACTCAAATACAGCCCTGATAAAAGACTCAGGATCAAAGCGCTGGAGATCGTCGATGTTTTCTCCTACTCCTATATATTTTACAGGAATGCCGAGCTCTACCGACACAGCCACTGCAATTCCGCCCTTGGCCGTTCCGTCGAGCTTGGTAAGTATTATACCGGTTATTCCTGCGGCCTCAGAAAACTCTCTGGCCTGCGAAAGCGCATTCTGCCCTGTTGTGGCATCAAGAACAAGCAGACTTTCACGGTCGGAGTAGGGGAGTTCCCTGTCAATAACTCTGTAAATTTTGCTTAACTCATCCATGAGATTTTTCTTGTTATGAAGACGTCCGGCGGTGTCGCAGATAATGATATCCGCATTTCTTGAAATACCCGCCTGTATTGTATCAAATACCACTGCGGCAGGATCCGCCCCTTCACGGTGTTTAACAATTTCAACTCCTGCACGTTCAGCCCATTCTTCAAGTTGTTCAATGGCGGCGGCACGGAATGTGTCTGCGGCACCGAGAATAACCTTTTTACCCTGAGATTTGTACATGGCGGCCATTTTTCCGATTGTGGTGGTTTTTCCCACACCGTTTACACCGATCACAAGAATAACGGAGGGCATAGTGATAAGGCTCATATCCTCATCGCCTTTAAGCATTTCGGAAACGATTTCTTTAATTTGCTCCTTGACCTTTGCGGGAGTACCGATATTTTTTTCTTTTACTCTATCACGAAGTTGTTCAACGATTTCACTTGCCGTTACAACTCCCACATCTCCCATAACAAGGATTTCTTCCAAATCCTCATAAAGACCTTCGTCAATATCCTTGTAACTGTGAAGCATATTGTCGATAGCCCCTGACATACTGTCTCGTGTTTTCTTCAAACCTAAACTGAATTTTTTGAAAATTCCCATAAATACTCTCCTAATTAACTAAGTCGTTATTGCCGATTGATGAAGTGGATTTTTCTTCACCGTTATCAATGTTAATATTTTCTTTATCTTTATTGAAATAGTAACTGTAAATATCCCTTGCAACCGGAGCAACCGATGCACCGGAGGATGCTCCCTCCAATGCAACACAAATTGCGATTTCAGGTTTATCATAGGGAGCGTAAGTGATAAGGAAACCGTTATTTGTTATCTGTTTGTTTCCTTTAATATTTCTTTCAACCTGTGAAGTACCCGTTTTAGCCGCCGCCTTGACAGGGAGAGAATAGAATGCACTTTGACAAAATCCTATTGTGCCGACTTTAAGCATACCTTCTCGAACAGAGTTGAGAGTTGAATTACTTATTCCCGTTTTGCAGGCTACTTCAGGTTTGCTTTCGTAAACGGTTTTGGAATAATCGTATGATTTTATTGATTTGATAAGTGTGCATTTATATCTTGTGCCGCCGTTTGCGATGGTTGCACAGTAGTTTGCAAGCTGAACGGGAGTAGCCTGGTCGCCTGCGTTACCGATGGCGGATTGTATCGTAAATCCCGGATACCATACCTGACCGATAGACTGCCTGTATGACGGGGAATCAAGAGTTCCGTTTGCTTCTTCGATTTCTATTCCCGTCTTTTGACTGAAACCTAACAGTTTACGGTATTTGTTCATGGTGGTTATTCCTAACTTGCTTCCCAAATCGTAAAAGAAAATGTTGCAGGATTGATAAATTGCGTTTATTACATTCAATCCTCCGTGCATATCGGTACAGCCCAGAGTGATGTCGCTGTATTTATATTTACCGTTGCAATATACGTAATCCGAGGTGTCGATTATACCTTCCTCCAATCCTGCGATGGCAATAGACGGTTTCATCGTTGAACCGGGAGTGTAGGTGCTGAGGAACGCTCTGTTCCATAAAGGAGCATCAATATTTTTTGAAAGTTTTTTGTATTGCTTATTATATTTTGTGATGTCATAACCGGGATAAGTTGCTGCCGCAAGAACTTCGCCGGAGTCAACCTTAATGACCACCGCCGAGCCTGCCGAAACGGGACTTTTCTTCATTGTGTCAAGACATTCTTTAATTGCTTTCTGAGTAATCTTTTGTAAATTGAAATCTATTGTTAAAATCACACTGTTACCCTGAACGGGATCCAATGTGTTTTCCGTTCTTGTTTTTCCGTCCGCATCCTGATAATAGGTTTTAATTCCGTTTTTGCCTTTCAGGTATTTTTCCATAGCAAGTTCAATGCCGTTTTTACCGATAATGTCGGTCATGCTGTAAGAATTCTTGTTTTTTTCGTATTCTTCAGCACTGATTGCACCTGTCATACCTACGATATGAGGAGCAACCGTTCCGTCGGTATATTCACGGTAAGTGGTTATTTCAATTTCAATTCCCGGCATATCTGCGGAATTTTCTTTAACAACGGAAACAAGTTTATTTGAAACATCGTCCGCAAAGGTAAAGGGATTTGATATACTGAAAGACTTTGAAAGCATTTCGTAGCAAACGGATGCAATATCTCTTGCATCACGCAGAGAATATTCCTCCAACTCATATTTGTCGATGAGAGAATCAAGACAGTTTTGTGCCGTGGCATAGGAATTAAGATTAAGCATATCACGGCTTTTCATCAACTCTATTTCATCTTCACAGTCTTCTTTATAAACAATGTTGCCCAAAGAATCAAAAACAAGGGGAAGATTGTCATTCCAATCCTCTTTAAATTCACGGAAATATGTTATAAGTTTAAAAATTATTCTGTTACGTTCCTTCTGATCTTCTCTGCTCGGAAAAGCAGCGGCATCAAATACTACCGAATTACCCTGTCTGTTTGTAACAATGGGGAAACCGTTCCGGTCTAAGATTTCACCTCTTGCCGCTTCAACGGTAACGGTACGGGAAGAAATATTTTTGCCTGCATCGGCGTATGTCTTTGCGTTTATTATCTGGATATAACCGAATCGCAGAACAAATACGGTGAAAATAACACCGATAATTCCGATAAGGGTATAATCTCTTCCGGTAAACTTTCGCAAGGTGAAACCTCCTTTACAGTTTTATTGTCTGAATGATTTAATAACAGGTTTAATTATAACGTATGATAATATTCCGAAAATTGTGGTGAAAACACATGATAAAAAGTAAAACGAAAAATAGATATTCCCCGCACCTTCCGGATGGCGGATAAGAATATTGATAAGCCAATAACCGGTGTTATGGATAAAACATACAATGAATGTTAATATCATGGAAGTCAATAATGTGTTACGCAAAATCCGTCTGATTAGATACGAAACGAAAAATGCACATACCGCCAAAATTATTCCGTGATAATAATGGTTATCCGCACTTGAAATATCCCAGATAATACCGCCGGTAAGTCCGTAAAAAAGGCTCATGGTTTCCGATTCAAACATGGAGATACAAACGATTGCGGGAATTACAATTAAAATATTTGTTCCCAAAACATCACGGAAAATTTTCCCCGAATTCTGCAGTATTACGGAAAGCGTAATAATGAAGAAAAGAACAACTCTTTTAATGTAAATTATTAAATTTTCTTTTATCATTGTTTACCGCCTCCCGTCGGAATTTTATTTAACCGAACGAACACCCTGTCCGTCAAAACTTTTTATTACAAAAACATCACGAAGGTCGGCGATTTCCACACCGGGATTTATTACGGCATAGACTGATACACTTTGAGTGTCGTTCAGAACCTCCGTTACGGTACCTAAAAGCAAATCCTTGGGATAAAGACCGCCGATACCGGATGTGCAGATTATCGAACCTGTTGAAACGGATGTGTTCTTATCAAGTCCGGGGAAGGAGCATAAGCCGTCCGCCGATAGTTTGTTGGTGGTGGTAACATAACCGTATTCACGGCTCTGAACTTCATAGGCACTGACGTTTACGTCCGGATCAAGTATGGTTTTTACCACCGCCGTGTTGGGCTTGACTTTAACAACAATACCGATAAGATGTTTTCCGTAAATCACAGGATCATTTACTTTTACCCCGGAGGAAGTACCCTTGTTTATCACAAAAGAATAATATGAATCCGCCGAGTCCTTTGCAATGATCGATGCATCCTCAAAGATAAAATCTTTATGCTCTTTTTTTACATCGAGAAATTCCTCATACAATGATAATTTCTGTTTTGCCTGAGCAAATTCCACAAGCTGTATCTGATAATCCTCAATCTGTTTTTCAAGTTCCTCAACTTTTTTCTTATAACTTGCAGAGGATTTAAAGTTTACCGAAAAATCCGATAACTTGTCCGAAACAAAGGAGGAAAAATGTTCTATGGGGCTGAAAACCGTACTGATTGCCGAAGAAACAGGGGAGGAACCGTTGTGTGAAATGGCTGCAAAAACCGTTCCGATTAACAGTGCGGCTATTACGGTGGCAAGAATTTTAAACTTTTTACTTTTAAAAAATTCTACCATTTATTATTCAACTGCCTTTCTCAAAGCAAGATTATTTTAAAGTGTTGGATTCAAGGCTTATTCCCGTTCCGTTTACAACACAGTCCAGGGGATTTTCCGCAATATGAACGGGCATTTTCGTTTCAATCGCAATAAGTTTGTCAAGACCTCGGAGCAAAGCACCGCCACCGGTAAGCATTATTCCCGTGTCGATAATATCGGATGCAAGTTCCGGAGGAGTTTTTTCAAGTGTAGAACGGATTGCCTCCACTATAAGGCTGACAGAATCGGCAAGGGCTTCTCTGATTTCATCTGCGGTTACTTCAACTAATTTCGGAAGTCCGTCGATCTGACTTCTTCCCTTGACCGTCATGGAACTTTCACCCTCATAGGGATATGCGGAACCGATGTTTATTTTGATTTCTTCTGCGGTGCGTTCACCGATAAGAATATTATATTTTTTCCTGATATGAGCAATTATTGCATCATCAAGTTTATCTCCCGCAATTCTTGCAGAACGTGAAGTTACAATATCGCCCAATGAGATAACGGCAACCTCTGCCGTACCTCCGCCGATATCAACGATAAGGCTTCCCTTTGCTTCTCTGACGGGAAGACCTGCGCCGATAGCCGCCGCCATAGGTTCTTCAATAAGGCTGACATATTTTGCACCTGCACTCCTTGCGGCATCATGAACGGCACGTCTTTCCACTTCCGTAACTCCCGACGGAATACAAATTCTTACCTTTGCACGGCTGAAGGGAGAACCGCTTATTGCACGGCGAATAAATTCTTTCAGCATATCGGAAGTAATATCAAAGTCTGCAATAACTCCGTCCTTCAAAGGTCTTACTGCGGTGATGGAGCCGGGAGTTCTGCCGATCATCTCTTTCGCCTCTGTGCCTACTGCGGCAACCTTCGGAGGATTTGAACGCTCATCCACCGCAACAACCGATGGCTCACGTATAACAATTCCTTTTCCTTTAACAAAAACAAGCGTGTTTGCTGTTCCTAAATCTATACCGATTTCCTGAGTAAATAACATGACTGTTTCCTTCCTTTATCTGAATTTAATATTGTTTATTATCATACTGTAATCGAGAATGTTTTCCGCATTTCCCGAAGCGGTTATTTTAAAATAATAAGTTTTATTTTTTACGGTGAAAACATAGAATGAAACGTCGGTGTTTTCACGGTACTGACGGTATGTTAACACATCCGTTTCGCCGAAAGAATTTTTCTCCGCCCGTTTTTCGGGCTTTATATCCAAAACAGACATTGTTTTCTTTATGTTGGAGATACATTCCTTTTTGCTTTCGGATATGCGTTCGACGAAAGTGATTTCCGCCGAAGTATCTTTACCTTTATATTTGATTTTAAGATTTTCACCGTCTTCGATTTCCCAGTTTTCCGGGACGGTAAAATTAAATCTTTTTGAATATACGGAATTCCCCTTAACCAGATAACCGGGGAAATTGACACTTACCGTGGCATATTCCGTATCACCTTTTCTTGTGATTTTTTCGCCGTCTTTTTCGGCATATACTATCAGATTTTCTTTATCATCGCATTTTAAAAATCCGTTTGCCTCTGTGATAACATAATAATGCTTGCCGTTATTTGCCGAAACATCAAGAGAATTGTCGGAAATATCGTTTTGCTTTTCGCATCCGCAGGAAACCGAAACGATTACCGCAGTAAGTAAACAAAGGGGAAAAATATATTTTTTTCTCATTTTTACGCCCTGCTTTCTTCAAGATTATTTGCACATATCGAGGGGAGGAGAAGTTTGATAAGCTGATCAACAAAATATTCCGTATCATTTTTCAGTTCATTCGGGATGAAAAGACGCAGACTTTTTTCATCATCCGTAGTGTACGCATTCCGCAATGCGGAAAAGACGGCATCCAGCAGAAATGTGATAACTCTGAAATCAACATCATCACGGATGTTTTTGCTTTTCTGTGCCTCTTTAATAACCGAATGATAAATTTTCATCAGATTTTCTTTTGCATAAGATGAAACTTCACCAACAACATCCGTATTGTTCTGGAAAGAAACTTCATTATACAAAATACAGAGATTTTTTTCTTCCTTAATGAAATTTATTAACGCAGTAAGAAAAAGTTTAAAGTAATTAAGATTAGCCGCACCGAAAGATAATGCCGTCATAACGGTATCCATCATTTCCTGTATTCCCTTTTGAGCCACGGTTAAAAACAAATCGTCCTTTGTTTCAAAATAATTATAGAGAGAGCCTATGCTTATATCGGCTTTTTTGGCAATAATGTTAATATTAGTACCTAAAAAACCGTTTTGAGCAAATTCCTCCACGGCTACTTTTAATATTCTTTCCTGCTTTTCGTGAGCAATATTTTTGAATGCGGGTTTAGCAAAATTTAATTTATCGCCGACTAAAATTTCGTAGTTCATTATTTCATTTTTACCTTCCGTATCATATATTCAAACAATTATATCATATACACACGAATTTTTAAAGGGGTAAAGGACAAAAAAATAAAGATTTTTTTAATATAATGTAAATAAATACAGTATTATTTGTTGACAAAACAAACGGCGGTAGTTATAATAAATATGTTTATTATGGATATTTGTTTACTTTGAGAGGAGTAATTTCAATGAGTTATACAAAAAAAGATATTTTAAGAATTGCCGAGGAGGAGAATGTTGCATTTATCCGTTTGCAGTTTACCGATGTTTTCGGTACGCTTAAAAATGTTGCAATAACATTGAGTCAACTTGAAAAGGCTCTTGACGGAGGATGTATGTTTGACGGTTCGTCCATTGAGGGTTTTGTCAGAATTGACGAGTCGGATATGTACCTTAAACCGGATTTTGATACGTTTGCCATCTTCCCGTGGAGTCCCGAAGAAGCAAAAGTTGCACGCCTTATCTGCGATGTTTATACAACGGACGGTAAGCCTTTTATGGGAGATCCCAGAAATGTTCTGAAAAAAGTTATTGCACAGGCTGCCGAAATGGGTTACAGTTTTAATGTCGGTCCGGAGTGTGAATTTTTCCTCTTCAAGCTTGATGAAAACGGAAATCCCACAACTCAAACCGCAGATGTTGCAAGTTATTTTGAAATGGGACCTCTTGATTTAGGTGAAGGATGCAGAAAAGATATCTGCCTTGCTCTTGAAAAGTTAGGCTTTGAAATAGAGGCTTCCCATCATGAATGTGCGGAAGGTCAGCATGAAATTGATTTCCGTTTCGGTGAAGTGCTTAAAGCGGCGGATAATGTTGTTACATTTAAGTATGTTGTGAAAATGTTTGCTATGCGTCACGGACTTCATGCAACATTTATGCCGAAGCCTGTTTTCGGTATTTGCGGATCGGGAATGCATACAAATATGTCATTGTTCAAAGGAAATAAAAATGCTTTTTATGATGAAAAAGACGAACTTGGTTTGAGTAAGGATGCTTACAGTTTTATTGCCGGGGTTACTAAACACATTAAAGGCATCACCGCTTTCGCCAATCCTCTTGTAAACTCATATAAGCGTCTTATTCCGGGATATGAAGCACCTGTTTATATTTCATGGAGTGCCAATAACAGAAGCAGTCTTTTGCGTATTCCCGCTTCAAGAGGTAACGCAACGAGAGTTGAACTGAGAAGTCCCGACCCTTCATGCAATCCTTATCTTGAAATGGCACTTTGTCTTGCCGCAGGCCTTGACGGAATAAAGAATAATCTGAAACCGTCAGAGCCCACAACCGCAAATCTTTACGATATGAGTAAGGAAGAACTTGACAAAAACGGAATTGAAACATTGCCGTCATCCCTTGAAGAAGCAATTAAATGTGCAGAGGAAGATGCATTTATCCGTGAGTCTGTGGGCGACCACGTTTTCTCTAAATATATCGAGGGAAAAAGAGATGAGTGGGAAGAATATAAGACAATGGTTTCAAAATGGGAAATTGATAAATATCTTGTGAAATATTGATCTTGAAGGTGTGGAAGTTGAAAGAAAAAAAGTCAGGAAAAACTAAAAATGTTGTGGCTGTAATCTTATTGTGTGTTGCGGTCGTTTCGGTTGCTTTTGTGATAAAAAACATTAAGGATAAAGAATCGGATTTTCCTGTTGCGGATGAGTTAAGCAAATCTTCGGTTACCGAAACGGAGAGTACCACCGCTCCCGAAAAAGAATTTGTTTTCAGTCCTCATTGTACCGAAAACACATCTCCCGATAATTATTCTTTGAAAACATATATCAACGTAGGCGGAGAAAATGTTGAAAACTATCAAAGAAAAGATAAAATAGATTTCGGCTTTACCGATAAATATTCCGATATGAACGGAATAATAACATTCAGGGGAAACAATTTCAGAAACGGTGCTGTTTTCGGCAAAAGTTCATTCACGGAGAAAAAATTATCCCGTGAATATTGGACAAGCACAACGACCTCTCTCGGAAGCGGTTCCGGATATGCTCCCTGGTCGGGAAGCGGATGGACAGGTCAACCGCTTATTGTGAAATGGGATGACGCTGTTAAAAAAGTTATGAATATCAAAGAGGAAAAGAAAAATAAATCCGATTTGGTTGAAGTGATTTATGCAACAATGGGCGGAAAGATTTATTTTCTCGACCTTGATGACGGTTCATATACGAGAGAGCCTGTTGATTTAGGTTACACCTTTAAGGGTGCAGGTGCATTGGATCCCAGGGGTTATCCCCTGATGTATGTTGGAGCGGGAGACAGCAATCCCGGCGGAGGTGCTCCTAAATTCTTTATTGTAAGCCTTATTGACGGAAAGGTTCTTTTTGAGCATAATACATTTGACCCCTTTGCGGACAGGAGATGGGGCGGTTGCGACAGTTCACCTCTTGTAAGTGCCGAAACGGACACTCTCATTTATCCCTGTGAAAACGGCATACTTTATACAATAAAACTCAATACGGAATTTAATGAAGCAGAAGGTAAAATTTCCGTTAATCCCAATCCTGTTGAAAAATTTAAATTTACAACCAAACGCAGTAACTCCTCCACATACTGGTACGGAATGGAGGACAGTGCCGTTGTATTCGGCAGTTATCTTTATATTGCGGATAACGGAGGTAATTTCCTCTGTATAGATTTAAATACCATGAAGGTTATCTGGGTACAGGACACTTTGGATGATACAAACTGCACTCCCGTTCTTGAACGTGAAGGGGATAAGGTTTATCTTTATATTTCAACATCCCTTCATTGGACAAAGGTGAACGGCAGAGGCGATATTCCCGTATGGAAAATTGATGCGGAAACCGGAGAAATCGTTTGGAAAACAGTATTTAACTGTTCCACCGTTGAGGGAACATCGGGCGGTGTTCAGGGAACGATTGCTTTGGGTACGGGAAAATATGATGACAGAATTTTTGTGCCCCTTGCTCATTATCCGAATACATATCAGGGCGGTCTTGCCGCTCTTGATAAGGAAAGCGGAAAACAAATCTGGTATTATGAGGGAACGGGATATTCATGGACTTCACCTTCCTTGGTATTTAACGAAAAGGGCGAGGGAGTTCTTGTCCATTGTGATACAACAGGTACAATTTCTTTGATTGATCCTGAAAACGGAAAACTTATCGACAGCTTGAAACCGTCGGGAAATATTGAGGCTTCTCCCGCAATTTATAACGATAAAATTGTTGTGGGAACAAGGACAAATCTTATTTTGGGAATAACTTTAAAATAATATTTCGGGGGAGAGAAAATGAAGGAAATCGGCGTATATATTCATATTCCTTTTTGTTCCTCGAAATGTCCCTATTGCGACTTTTATTCATTGACTGAAAATGAAAAAGTTATGGATAAATATGTTGAAAAGGTTAAAGAAGAAATAAAAAAATATAAGGGTATCTCTGCCGATACGGTTTATTTCGGCGGAGGTACTCCTTCTGTTATGGGCGGAGAAAGGCTTTCCGAAATTCTTTCTGTGATAAAAGAAAATTTTTCTCTGAAAAATCCTGAAATCACAACGGAAATAAATCCTTCATCCTGCGATGAAAATTTAATAAAAATCATTTCCGAAGCGGGTTTTAACAGAGTGTCTTTCGGCGTTCAGTCTGCGGTAGAAAACGAGAGAAAATATCTCGGCAGAAAATCGGAAATTTCCGCAATAAAAGAAAAAATAAATTTTGCAAAAGAATACGGAATAAAAAATATTTCCCTTGATTTAATGTTGGGTATTCCGGAACAAGATATGAAATCTTTGAAAAAATCCGTTGATTTTTGCCTTGAAGAAAATGTTACTCATATCAGTGCGTATATGTTGAAAATCGAAGAAGGTACAAGGTTTTTTGATATAAAAGATACACTCCCTTTACCCGATGAAGATGAACTTTGCGATTATTATGAGTTTCTTTGCGACTATCTTGAAAAAAATAATTTTCATCAATATGAAATCTCTAATTTCTCTTTGCGGGGGAAAGAAAGTAAGCACAATTTGAAATATTGGAACTGTGAAGAATACATCGGAATAGGTCCCTCGGCACATTCTTTTTTTGAGGGAAAAAGATTTTTTCATTCGAGAAATCTTGATGAATATTTTGAAAATCCTTTAAGCGTTATTGATGACGGAACGGGGGGAAATCCGGAGGAATTTCTGATGCTTAAACTGCGTCTGTCCGACGGTGTAAAAGAAGAAGAATTTTTTAAAAAATACGGAATGTATTTTCCGAAAAAAATCAGAGAAAAATCGAAAAAATACGAGGATAATAATTTGCTTATTTCAGACGGTGAAGGAATAAGACTTACACGAAAAGGTTTTCTTTTATCAAATACGATTATCGGAGATTTGATTGATTTTTGATTAAATAAAAATAAAAAAGGAGCAGAAAAATGGACAAAGAAAAATGGAAAAAGTGTTTGAAATTATTTCTTGTTTTTTTGAAAATCGGTGCGTTCACTTTCGGCGGGGGTTATGCCATGATACCCATAATTCAAAATGAGGTTTCCGAAAAAAGAAAGTGGATAAATGACGAGGATATTCTTGATATTATCGCAATAGCCGAAACGACACCCGGACCTATTGCAATCAATTCAGCCACCTTTGTGGGATATCAGGTGGGGGGAGTTTTCGGCTCGGTTTGTGCAACGCTGGGAGTTGTTTTGCCCTCGCTTGTAATTATTTTTATAATATCATTTTTCTTTGAAAAATTTCTTGCTTTTAAGATAGTAAAATATGCTTTTAACGGTATAAGAGCGGGCGTTCTCGCTTTGATAGTCAAAGCGGTGGTGAAAATGTCAAAGGCTTGTCCCAAGGTTTGGATTTCCTATTTTATTGCGGCAGGTGCTTTTATTTCATCAACTTTTTTCTCTGTCAATGTATTTCTGATAATAATTGTCAGTGCCGTAATCGGTTTGATATATTCCCTTGTTAAGGAGAAGAAGGAGGTACAAGAATGATATTTTTAAAATTGTTTTTGACTTTCTTTAAAATAGGTGCATTTACTTTCGGCGGAGGGTATGCAATGTTACCGCTTATTCAGGCGGAAGCACTGAAAAATAATTGGTTGACAATGGAACAAATCGTTGATTTCATTGCCGTCAGCGAAAGCACACCCGGACCTTTTGCACTAAATATGGCAACCTTTGTGGGAACGGAAACAGGCGGAGCATCGGGAATTTTTCTCGGTAATGTTTTAGGTGCTTTATGTGCTACTCTCGGCGTTGTCTTGCCGTCATTTATTGTAATAATAATTGTTGCGAGAATGTATTTGAAGTTTAAGGAAAATAAAATTGTTTCCGGTTGTATGAACGGTCTGAAGCCGGTGGTAATAGGACTAATTTCATCGGCGGTTATATCTGTGGGTAAAACCGTTTTCTTTCCGAATATTACCGAATTCAGTTTGTTCGGCAGAGATTTTCTGAAAATATTAAATGAAGTAACATCTTTCCCGTTTCTTGTTTCGGCAGTTCTTTTTGCGGTGATGTTATATCTTGCAATAAAGAAGAAAATCAATCCGATTTATATAATTGTCATTTCCGCAGGTGTGGGAATTGCGACGGGATATATCGGTGAATTGATGTAGAAATTATTAAAAAAGAGTAAACAATTTCATAAATTATTGACTAACAGTCATTTTCTTCATATAATAGTAAACAGAAGAAATGACTGTTGGTCATTTTATTTTTCAGAGGGTGATATAATGGGCAAAGTTGCAGATAATCAATCAAAAAAACGGCTGTCGATTCTCGATTCCGCCTATGAACTGTTTATCAGTAAAAGTTTTAAAAATACTTCTATTGATGATGTTGTGAAAAAAGCCGGGATAGCAAAAGGCACTTTTTATCTGTATTTCAGAGATAAACACGATTTAATGGAAAGACTTGTAATAAGGAAAAGTATGCAGGTTATATTAAGCGCATTTGACCGTTTAAAGGAAGAACAGGAAAAATGTGCTATGAATTTCACTCAACAGACTATGTTCCTTATGGGAAAAATTATAGATTGCCTTGAAGAAAACCGTGAGATACTGACACTTGTGGGAAAAAGATTTTCCGCATGTCTGAGAAGTCTTAATACGCTTGAGGATGAGCAGTTAAAAGCGGAAATTGAGGGACTTATTAAGGCGAATGACAGCGACGAACCGTTTGATAATACAAAAAAGAAACTGTATCTGATTGTGGATATGGTAGGTTCTGTTTGTTATGATGCGCTTGTTTATGAAATGCCGTTTCGTATTGAGGAAATACGTCCGGTATTATTAAACAGTATTGAGAAAATGCTTTTGTGAGAGGAGAAAGAACATGAAGGCAATAGCGAAATTTATTTCATATCATCCTAAAACGGTATTGATAATCGCACTTTTACTTTTAATACCCTGTGCGTTGGGATATGTAAATACATTTGTTAATTATGATCTGTTTTCGTATCTTCCCGGTGAACTTGATTCCGTAAAAGGCGAGATAGAACTTGATGAAGTTTTTGAAAGTGCGTCAATGTCATTTCTTGTCATTGAGGATATGCCGTCAAAGGATGTGGCGAGGCTTAAAGAAAAAATTGCATTGGTTGAAAATGTAAGCGGAGTTACATGGGTTGACGATATAGCTGATATCAGTATTCCGAAAGAGGCATTGCCGGATGCGGTGAAAAATATCTTTTACAGTCCTTCCGGTAACTGCACTTTGATGCTGATAAAATATAAATATTCCGCCGTAACCGATGAAACAATGCAGGCGATAGAAGATATAAGAGCATTGTTGAATAAAAACTGTTTTTTAAGCGGTATCGGAATAATAATGAAGGATACAAGGGATTTAGCGGATTCTCAGGCACCGATTTTTATTGCCATTGCAATAGTCGTTGCTCTTGTGATAATGTCATTTTGTATGGAATCATGGGTTCTGCCCTTTATGTTGCTGGCGGCTTTGTGTATAGCCGTTGTCTATAATATGGGGACAAACATTTTCTTCGGGCAGATTTCGTATATCACACAATGTATTGCCGCAATACTTCAACTTGGCGTAACCATGGATTATTCCGTATTCCTTATTGACCGTTATGAGGAAGAAAAACGGAAATATCCCGATAAAAGAGATGCCATGGCATCTGCAATCTGCGGCTCCTTTGTTTCCCTTGCGGGAAGTTCACTTACTACAATTTTCGGATTTCTCGCATTGTGTTTCATGAAGTTATCTCTGGGACTTGACATCGGACTTGTAATGGCAAAGGGTGTGCTTTTAGGTGTGCTGACCGTTACGCTTGTGCTTCCCGCCATTATTATGCTGTCCGATAAATTTATCGGTAAATATAAGCACAGAAGTTTAATTCCGGACTTTAATAAACTGAATGAAAAGGTTATTAAACACAGACGTGTGTGGGTTATTTTGTTTGTGGTTTTATTTATCCCTGCATATATCATGCAGGACAATGTAAAGTTATATTATTCCATGGACAGAATGTTACCTGAGGATATCGGTTGTATTTCTTCACTTAATAAAATGAAAGATGAATTTGATATGGCAACAACTCATTTTATTATAGTTGATGATTCCGTTGAATCCTCAAAACTTGTAAAAATGGAGAATGAGATAAAAAATGTTGACGGTGTCGGTTCAATCGTAGCATATAACAGTTTTGTGGGTTCGGGAATACCGGATGCGATTATACCGGAATCCCTGAAATCTATAGCGAAAGCCGGAGGCAGACAGATGCTGCTTGTAAACACTTCTTACGTTTCCGCAACAGATGAATGTAATGAACAAATTGAAAAGTTGACCGATATTGTAAAAAAATACGACTCCACCGGCAGAATAACGGGAGAAGGTGCGTTGTATAAGGATCTGTTGGATATCACCGACCATGATTTTAAACTGACAAGTGCTTTGTCGATTTTATCCATATTTGTATTGATAGCAATTATCTTTAAATCCGTTTCCGTGCCCACAGTCCTTGTTATTTCCATCGAACTTGCCATTCTGATAAATAAAGCCATATCATTTGCCACGGGAACAACGATTTCCTTCATCGCACCGACTATAATCGGATGTGTTCAGCTTGGTGCAACGGTGGATTACGCAATACTTCTGACAACAAGATACCGTGAGGAATTGCGGTCGGGAAAAACGAGAAATGATGCTATTATGTCGGCGGCGAATGCATCCGACCGTTCAATTCTTCAAAGTGCGTTGGTATTCTTCGGAGCAACCTTCGGGGTATTTTTAACATGCGATATTAAGATTGTAAAAGAAATTTGTCTTATGCTTGCAAGAGGTTCCATTATCAGCGCAGGTGTAATTATTCTGATGTTGACTCCGGTGCTTTTGACGTTGACAACGGTTATTGAAAAAACTTCATTTGGATTTACGGATCCCAAATCAGGAAAAAATAAAAAGAGAAAAAATATTCAGTGAGGTGGTACAGATGAAAAAGAATATTTTAAGAGTATTAAGTATTATTTTAACGGGTGTAATGCTTTTCAGCTTTGTATCATGCGGTAAAAAAGAAAAACAGGAAGCGAAAACCGAACAACCGGATAAAACGGTTGAACAGGTGAATTATACCGAAAAAGCAAAATCTTACCGTAAAAGTGAAACCGTTTATGTTAATTTGTCCTCCGATGGTGAAGTTAAAACGGAAACGGTAATTGACTGGCTTCATACCGAAAAGGCGAAAACATATATTGATGATGTTACCGATTTGAAAAATATCGTAAATGTAAAAGGTGAAACAGAGCCGATCAAAATCGGAAAGGGAAGTTACCGCTGGAATATGGATACGACCGATTTGTATTACAGAGGAACTACAAAAAAGGATTTACCTGTACATTTCAATATCACATATTATCTTGACGGAAAGCAAATGAGTGCAGAAAAGATTGCGGGAAAATCAGGTCAGGTCAAAATGGTCATTACCGTAACAAACACTATGAAAAAGGAAGTAAAAATCAAAGATAATAGGATAACTGTTTATACTCCTTTTGTTGTGGCAGGCGGAATGATTTTGCAGGAGGATAATTTCAGCAATATTTCTGTTGAAAACGGAAGGACTATCGGCGACGGTACAAAAGAAATCGTCATTCTTGCGGGAGTACCCGGTCTTAAAGAAAGTCTGAATTTAACGGACGAAATGTTAAAAGAACTCGGAGATTTCAGTTTTTCCGACACCTATACAATAACTGCCGAAACGAAAAAATTTGAAATTTCAAATTGTATTTTCACCGCAATTCCTCTTTCGTCTGTTTTGAGTGAGGCTGAATATACCTTGCCGAATACTGTTTCGGATATAAAAACCACTTTAAACGATGTTCAGGGCATAATAAATAAATTTAACGCATTGAATATTGATGAAATAACCGATATTCTTTTTTCGGGAAATATTGATATTAAGGAAATCATTTCCGCGTTAAACGATGCAACGAAACTGTATAACGAAAATAAAGCGTTGATCGAGTTGGGAGAAAAATATCTGACTCCCGAAAATATAAAGGTTATTGATAATTTCGTTAAGGATGCGAAAAAACTTGATATTGATGAAATAACGGAACTTCTGTCAAATCCGATTTTACAGAAAATTTTCAAGGAACTTCCCGCTTTGTCGGAAGATATGAAAAATATATCTCCTTTATTGAAAAATCTTGATAAGGATTTAAATAAACCCGATGTTAAAAAGGCGATAGATAATTTGCCGAAAACGTTGGAAACACTCAAACAGTTAAAGAAAGTTATAGAAAAAAATAAATCTCTTGCGGAAAAAATATCATCGACCTTTGATGAAAAAACTTTGAATTCATTAGCGGATATAATTTCCTCCGTAAAAGATATTTTTGATGACGATATGTTGGAAAAATACGGAACGATTGCGGAAAATGCCGACGAACTTATCGCCAGAGCGGAAGCATGGCTGAAACAGGGAACGGAATATAAAATCTTCACCACCGCTTCGGATGATGCGGATACAAGCACATTGTTTATCTATGAAACGGAATCCGTAGGCTGACGAGAGCCGAAACCATTACGCCATTTCAGGCGGGTTTGTATAAAGACTTTATAGAGGAAAAAATAAAAAATCTCCGCTATACCGAAGTACAGCGGAGAAATTTTTATTTAATACCAAATCCAACCGAACAGCAAAATCTTTATGATCCACTGAATGAAGGTGTACTTGACAGTAACGGTGCAGGTATCTATTACAACGTAACGATGTTGATCGGTGACCGTTACGGTGATTGTCGCATT
>JAZUKF010000078.1:0-19353 GCA_045643165.1 Acutalibacteraceae bacterium
TTGATTCCTTTTTTAATAATCATAATTTCAATAATAGTTTTGAATCTTCAGCGAAAAGCCGGAAAGGTTACCGATAAGGTTTTTTGTATTATTATCTGTACCGAAATGATCCTTGTTTCCGGTTTACGTCACGTTGATATCGGTTTGGACACCTGCACATATTATATTTCTTTTTTGGAACAGCAATATATTTCCTTTGAAACATTGATGGCTCATGACTTCCGTGATTCCGGATATTATTTATTGTCATGGATAATTGCAAATACCGTCGGTAACTTCACCGTTTTGTTGATGATGGTTGCCTGTACGCTTTACATTCCGCTGACAATCGTCATTTATAAATACTCTGACGACAAGGGATTAAGTTTCCTTACAATGATGGCGTTCAATTTTTTCCAGTTCTCCATGACAGGCGTTAGACAGAACTTCGCTCTCGGATTTACCATCATGTGTATGCTGTGCCTGATGAAAGAAAAGCCCAATTATATCGGTGCAATAATAACCATGATACTCGCTTTCTATATGCACCGTTCCTCAGTATTGGTACTTCTTATTTTTGCATCAAGGTTTATAAAGAACAAAAAGCGTTTATCCTATGCGATACTGTTTTCCGTTCCGGTAACGTATGTATTCAGAAGTGCCATAGCAAGCGTAATGGAATCAATAGAATTCCTTGATTTCGAGGTTGCTCACGATAACACAGGCGGTGCCGGAAGCGGAATAACGACATATCTTGTTTTCCTGCTCCTTTTCATTTGGGGTATGTTTTTCACATACAAAGACGAGGACAAAACATGGTTCAATATTGAAGCCACAATGCCTTCCGAACTTTTAGCGGTTTTCGGCGTAGGTGCCATGCTTCAATGCTTCACTTTGGTAAGCGGTGTTTTCTTCAGATTGGTTTTCTATTTCTCAATCTACATGGTAATTTATATTCCCCGACTTGTACGTTCAAGCAAAATATCCCCTATGAGTACACGTGCGATGGAACTTCTGATGTACGGCGGATTGTTATTCATGTATTTCGCCGTTTCCCTCAAAAGTGCAGGCGTTTATCCGTATAGATTCTTCTGGCAGTGGTAAATTATGAAGATAGTTCAAGTCAATGCCGTTTACGGTCAAAAAAGTACAGGCATTATCGTAAAAGATATTAACGATATGCTGATAAAATCCGGTCATAATTCTTATATTATTCATGCCGGGAAAAACAAAAATGATAATAATGAAATTGTTTCACATGACTTTCTCGGTGAAAAAATACACGCCCTTCTTTCAAGATTAAACGGAAAGCAGGGGCTGTATTCCGTTACCGAAACGAAAAAAATAATAAAAAAATTGGATGAAATAAAGCCGGATATTATTCATCTTCATAATATTCACAGTAATTTTATAAACTATAAACTGCTTCTTGAATATACGGGAAAGAATAAAATTCCTCTTGTTTTCACTCTGCACGATTGCTGGATGTTCACAGGAAAATGCTATCATTTCTTTGATATCTCCTGCGATAAGTGGAAAACAGGATGTGGAAACTGCCCCAAAAGGAATATGGATATTCCCAGTATTTTGAAAGATAACAGCAGTTATATTTTCTCATTAAGAAAAAAGTTGTACAGTAAAAACCACATTACCGTTGTGGGTTGCAGTAAATGGATAACGGAATGTGCAAAAAAGTCTCCCCTTTTTTCAGATGCGGATTTTTGTCAAATCTATAACGGAGTTGATACGGAAATATTCAATATGAATGCGGGTAATATCCGTGAAGAACTGAAACTTAAAAATAAATTTGTCATACTTACCATGGCGAACAAATGGTTTGACGAAAAAAACGAAACCGCCCGTGAAAAAATAATCGGTTCGTTAAGTGAAAATGACAGAATTATCATAGCCGGATGCAATGAGGAACAGAAAGAAATTTACCGTGATAACGAAAAAATAATCTCTGTCGGATATATTTCCGACAGAAAATATCTTGCAAAAATTTACTCAACCGCAGACGTATTTTTAAACCTGACATTTATTGATACATTGCCTACGGTAAATATGGAAAGTGAATGTTGCGGTACACCGGTTGTAACCTACGATTCCGGCGGCAGCGGTGAACTTGTGGAGAATGGCAAAACAGGTTTTACCGTTAAACAAAACGATATTGACGGTTTAATTCTTTCAATAGAAAAAATAAGAAAGAGAGAAATCAATTCATCATATTGCGGAGAATACGGAAAAAGTAATTTCGATAAAGAAAAAAATTATCTTCTCTATTCGGATTTATACCAAAATATTTTTCAAAAGAAAAAGGATTGAAGAAATGAAAAAGGTCAGCATTATCATACCTGTTTATAACGGTGAAAAATATTTAGCAGAATGTATCGAAAGCGTTTTAAATCAAACATACGGTAATATTGAACTTATTTTAATTGATGACGGAAGCACGGATAACAGCGGAAAAATCTGTGATGAATACAGTCAAAAAGATTCAAGAGTTATTGCACTTCATCAACCTAATTCCGGCGTCAGTATTGCAAGAAACAAGGCACTTGTTGTAGCCACAGGCGATTATATCGGTTTCATTGATGCAGATGATATTATCAAAAATAATTATTATGAAATAATGACCAAGTCTTTGGAAAAATCAGGGCTTGATATTGTCATGTGCGACAGTGCACATTTTTCCGATGATGCGGAAAAATCGGTTTATGACGATACCGTCAATAATCTTGAAAGCGGTAATATTTTAAAAGAAAACATTACCTCCGATTTATTGACGGAACTTGCGGGTGTTGTCTGGAAATGCGTTTATAAAAAAGAACTTATTAAAAATAACAACATATATTTTCCCGAAAACCTTCCTCTTTCCGAGGACAGAATTTTTAATTTATATGCAATGGGTTACTCAAACGGCATCTGCTACGTAAAAGAGCCGTTATATTTAAGACGGCATCACGGCGAAAATGCAGTTTTAAAATACAGAAGAAATCACTTTGAAATTTTAAAAGACATTTATGCTCTTTCGGAAAAAGCAATTCACGATGTCTGGAACGAAAAAGAATTTGAAAAAGCCGTGCATTGTCAGTTTGTCGCTAACACCGTGATCCTTATCGGACGTTTAAGAAACAAAAAATGTAAAGAGAAATATTCCGTCAAAAAAAGAATAATCAAAAAAATATGTAACGATAATGATTTGATCGAGTCAATTAAAAAGTCAGGTATTAACGGAGAAACGGAAAGATATATTTTAAACAAAAATTATTTTATGATTTTAAATAACAACAAAAAAATCGTTTCTCTTTTTCTGAGAATAAAAAAACATTTCAAAAATGAGGGGATAAAAAATGATTGATAACACAACCGTTTCACCGTTTATCAGCATCATTATCCCTGCATACAATCAGGAAAAGCATATTGAGGAATGTATAAATTCTGTAATAAATCAAAATTGTCCGAAGAGCGATTTTGAAATAATATGCATTAATGACGGTTCAACAGACAACACGGAAAATGTTTTGAAAAAATATGTTTCGGCAGAGAATTTCCGTTTTATCAATAAAGAAAACGGCGGTGTTTCTTCCGCAAGAAATACGGGTATTGATTTTGCAAAGGGAAAATATTTATGGTTTGTCGATTCCGATGATTTTATCGCTGAAAATGTTTTAGATATAATTATCGACAAATTAAGATGTACCGACTGTGATATGCTTTATCTTAAATCCCACACATTCAATGAGGAATTATCCGATGAAGATAAAAAATCCGAGGGTAAATTTTTCGGAAACGATTTTCTCATCTGGCCGGACATTTTCAAAAGAGAAATTGCAGAAAAAAACAATATAAGATTTAACGAAAATCTTTCATATAACGAGGATGTTCTTTTTAACCATCAATTCAGATTGGTTTGCAATAAAACAGAAAAACTCGACTTACTGTGCTACTATTACAGACAAAGTCTTTCAAGCACTATGGGAAATCTATCAAACAGCGACGGAGTAAAAAAACATCTTAAATCAAACGTGTTATTCTGTAAATCCCTTGCTGAGGAAATCATAAAAAGTGATAATGATTTAACGGAAACATGGGACTACATTGATAAATATGTTTTATACATTTCGATGAATCTGAACTGTCTTAATAATAAAGATTTTCTTTCATCAATAGAAAAGATGAAGGAAATGAAATATATTCCCGATTGCTTCGGTGTAATGAAGGACAGAGAGATACTGCCTACGGAAAAATTTTTCAAAAAAAGCAGACGTGAAAATTCAAGAAAAAATCTTATAAGAAATATAAAATACAGAATAAATTCTTTTAAAAAAATTCTGAAAAAATAACATGGAGAATATAATGAACGATTTGCGTTTTACCGTTTTCACCCCCACCTACAACCGTGGATATATAATAGAAAATTTATACCGTTCCCTTCAAAGGCAGACTTATAAAAACTTTGAATGGGTTGTTATTGATGACGGTTCAAGTGATAACACGGAGGAATTATTCCGCAAGTGGACGATGGAAGAAAATGATTTTAAAATTACATATCAAAAGACAGAAAACGGCGGAAAACACAGGGCAATAAACAGAGGACTTAAAATCGCAAAAGGAGAACTTTTTTTCATTGCGGATTCGGATGATTATCTCACCGATAACGCATTGGAAATTTCAGATAAAGTCGAAAAAAGTATTCCCGAAAAGGAAAAGAAAAATTTTGCAGGTGTTTGCGGACGGGACGGATTTTCTCCCGCAGAACCTGTTGGTACATCATTTCACGGAAAAGAATATCTTGATATAACTTCCCTTGAAAGAAAAAAGCACAAAATTGAGGGAGATAAAAAAGAAATATTCTACACAGAAGTATTAAGAAAATATCCTTTCCCGGAGTTTGAAGGAGAAAAATTTTTAACGGAAAATATTGTATGGAGCCGTATTGCCCATGACGGATATAAATTGAGATTTTTCAATGATATAATTTATATCTGCGATTATCTTCCCGACGGTCTTTCCGTTAATGCTTCGTCTCATTTTGTAAATTCCCCAAAGGGACTTGCCTTAAACCTTACTCAGTCTGTTGATTACGGCATTTTCCGTGGTATTGACAAATGGAATGAAATTTATTCCTATTACGGTTCTTTCAGAGGTAAACTACCTGTTTCGGAAATTGCAAATAATCTCAATATGAATGTTTTTTCACTTGCTGTCAGAATTTTCGGAATGAAAATTTTTTATAAGATATATAAATAGGAGAGAATTTTATGATACCGAAAGTAATCCACTACTGCTGGTTAGGGGGAAATCCCCTTCCGAAAAGTGCGGTAAAATGTATTGAAAGCTGGAAAAAATACTGCCCGGATTATGAAATAAAAGAATGGAACGAAAAAAATCTCGACTTTGAAAATGTGCCCGATTTTGTCCGTCAGGCTTACGAATCAAAAGCATGGGGATTTGTTCCCGATTTTTTCAGACTTTGGATAATTTATAATTACGGCGGAATTTATCTTGATACAGATGTTCAGATGATAAAAAATTTTGACAGTCTTCTCGACGATGAATCATTCTGCGGTTTTGAAGCCGATGAATTCATAAATTTCGGACACGGTTTCGGTGCCGAAAAAAATAATAAAATGATTTATGAACACATGAAACTTTATGATAATATTTCTTTTTTCAATCCGGACGGAACTTTAAATAAAACGCCCAGTCCCATAATAACGACAAATTGGTTAAAATCGAAAGGAGTCGTTCTTTCCACAGACAAAATTCAGACGGTGGACGGAATGAAAATATATCCCGCCGACTATTTTTCTCCGAAAAGTTTCAACACCGGTATCACAAGAATTACAGAAAATACTTTTTCCATTCATCAATATGATGCATCATGGTTTACGGATGAAGAAAAGGAAAAACTCAAAAAATCCCAAAGAGATTATAAACTTAACAAAATTAAATATGCACCGAATAAATTGATGACTAAAATTTTAGGGAAAGAAACCTATGATAAACTCAAAAAAATTATCAAGCATTAAGTAAGCGTTAAATCGGAGGAATATATGAGAATTACAGTTTTCACTCCAACATATAACAGAGCATACACATTGCCGAAACTTTATGATTCATTAAAAAAACAGACTTTTCACGATTTTGAATGGATAGTAATTGATGACGGTTCAACGGATGACACGGAGGATTTATTCAAAAAAATAATTGCCGAAAATCCTTTCTTTCCCGTTATTTATAAGAAAACGGAAAACGGCGGTAAGCACAGAGCCATAAACAGAGGTATTCATCTTGCAAATGGCGAAATGACCGTTATTATGGATTCCGATGATTGGCTTCGTGAGGATGCACTTGAACTTATTGATAAATATGAAAAGGAAATCCCCGAAAATGACAAGGATAAATATGCGGGAGTACAAGGACTGCGTGTTTATCCGTCGGGAGAAATTATCGGAAGAACCTTTGAAGGCGACGGCTATTGCGACTGTCTTGCCACCGAAAGAGTTAAGTACAATATTATCGGCGACAAGTGTGAAGTGTATTATACAAAACTCCTTAAAGAAACACCTTTCCCTGAATTTGAGGGTGAAAAATTCGTTACGGAAAGACTTGTATGGAATGTTTTTGCACATAACGGCAGGAAAATCCGCTATTTCAACGAGGGAATTTATTTCTGCGATTATCTTGAGGACGGACTTACCCACGAGGGCTATCATCTTTATGCAAGGAACCCGAAGCAATGGGCTGCGGCAATACATCAGGATTACGATTTCGGCGTTGCCGATTTCTACAACACCACCATACAGATTTATATTTATTACCTTTATGAAAAAGGTTTGATTTCAAAAAAAGATATGATTAAAAATCTCGGATTTTCTTCCGTGCATTTTTATTTTTCGGTTTATCTTCAAAAAATTATTGATGCCGTAAGATTTATTCTTCATAAAAAAGTTACCGTAAAAGGTACTGCGGAGAATGACATCGGAAATAACAGAAAATAAAAGAGTGATTACATGGCTTTTGTGAAAAATATTTTACGAAAAATTTATTATAAAATAAAAGGTGATCCACCTACGGATGAACAGATAACACAATCAATTTTAGCAAAAATCCGTAACGGCGGAGGATTTGCCGGGAACAATATTGACATTATCGCTTCAAGCATTGATTTAGGTGAACCTTATCTTATTTCCATAGGCGACAACGTAACCCTCACCGGAGTAAAACTTCTCACCCATGATGCAAGTCTGAAAAAAACCGTGGGATATACCAAAACGGGAAAAGTCCATATCGGTAATGACGTGTTTGCAGGCTGGGGAAGTATCATTCTCCCCAACACAAATATCGGAAACCGTGTTGTAATCGGTGCCGGCTGTGTGGTTTCCAAGGATATTCCCGATAACTCCGTTGTTGTCGGTAACCCTTGCAGAATAATCTGCACCTATGACGAATATGTGAAAAAGACGGAAAACCTTATGGAACAGTATCCCGTCATTGATGCTTTCCCGGATGAGATAATGAAAAATGAAAAGATGAAGGAAGAATTAAAAAATAAAGGCTTCGGATATTTGAGGTGAAAAAATGCCTAAAATCGCTTTGATAATAGATGTAATGTGTGTCGGCGGAATACAGAAAACAGGTATTACTTTTATGAACCGGCTTTTAAAATATGCCGATGTTACGCTTATACAGACAACGGATAAAGAAGCACTTTGCTGTGAAATTCCCAAAGGTGTTCACGTTCATACCATTCCGAAAAAAATTGCACCGCAAATTTTCAAAGAATACATAAGCCGAAAGAAATTTGTGCAGGGTATATTTTTCAGACTTTACTCCTTATTTTTAAGCCATTTTCAAAAGCGTTATGTTGTGAATAACGCATACTGTGCGAAAAAAAACTCGTATATCCTCGATGAAGAATTTGACTGTGCCGTTTCGTATCACGGAATGAGTATTGACCATCTTTCACGTACGCTTTATTCGGTAAAATCGAAGAAGAAAATCGCATGGATACACGGCGACCATTCCTTCGGCGGAAAGCATATTAAAGATGCTGAAAAAATATATAAAAATTTCGACAAAATATACTGCGTTTCCGGTGTAACCGAGGAAAGATTTTTAAAGGATTTCCCCTCGTTGAAAGATAAAACCGAAGTTTTTTATAATTTCTTTGATGAGGACAGAATTAAAAAACTCAGTGAAGAAAAGTCGGATTTTGTTTTTGATAATAATAAAATCACCCTTGCCACCGTCGGCAGAATAAGTCCCGAAAAAGGTCAGGATATGATGCCTGAAATCGCAAAAATCCTTATAGACAAAGGCTATCCCATCCGCTGGTATGTTGTGGGGGACGGGGATGACAGGGAAAGAGTTGAAAATATCGTAAAGGAAAAAAAACTTTTCGACTTTTTCATTTTCACCCTTTCAAAAAGCAACCCTTATCCATATATTAAAAACTGTGATATATATGTTCAACCCTCATATACCGAGGGTTATCCCCTTACGATTTTTGAAGCGGCAATTCTCGGCAAAGCGATCGTAGCAACGGATGTGGGCGGAACAAAAGAGCATCTCACAAAAGACAAAGACATTCTTCTCACCGATGTTTCCCCCGAAGCGATTGCCGAAAGTATTGAACTTTTAATAAATAATCCCGATAAAAAGAAAATGCTGGAAAACTCCCTTTCAGGCAGAGATTTTTCCAACAGCAAAGAAATGGATAAATTACTGAAATTTATAAACGAGGATTGAGAATGAAAAAAATACTCTTTTGCCTTCAAACAATGGTTTGCGGCGGTGTGGAAAAAGAACTTGTTACCATTCTGAACCGTTTTGATAAGACAAAATACGATATCACATTTCTTCTGATGTATATTGAGGATGAAGAAATTATCAAAACAGTTCCGAAGGGAATAAAAATCATCAACTTAAATCTTAATAAAAACAGTTATTTTTTAAGTTTCCGGAAATTATTACTGAAAAAATTTTCAAGTCTGCATCTCATTGAGGGGACAAAACTTTTATATTATAAAACTGTAAAAAATATTAACCCGGTCAGTAAAATGGATTTTGATAATTTGCCGAAAATTGATGAAGAATTTGACTGTGCCGTTTGCTACCACGCCCACTCCCCTTTTGCGTTAAGATATGTGAGCGAAAAGGTTTCGGCGAAGAAAAAAATTCTCTGGATCCATAACGATTTTTCCACCACCGGATATACAATAAGTGATTTTGAAAATCATCTTGAAAATTATGATTTATTCGTAGGTGTTTCCGATCAGCTTACAAGTGAATTTACCGAAATATGCCCTCAATTTAAGAATAAATCCAAAACTGTTTTCAACATTGTTGACAAAGATGAAATAAAAGAAAAATCAGAATTAACGTCTGACATTGAGCCGGAATTTCTGAACGATAAAAGGATAAAGATAGTTACAGTAGGACGTTTTGTTGAGCAGAAAGGTTTTGATATCGCAGTCAAATCATGCAAAATCCTTGCCAACAAAGGAAAAGATATTTCATGGTACGCAATCGGCTACGGTAAGGAAGAAGATAACATCCGAAGGCTGATAAAAGAAAATAAAATTGCGGACAGATTTTTTATTTTAGGCAAAAAGAATAATCCTTATCCCTATATGAAAAATGCGGATATCTATGTTCAGCCCTCACGTCATGAAGGTTACGCCATAACGATTGAGGAAGCAAAAGCACTGCAATGTCTTATTGTCTGTCAGAACTTTGCGGGAGCATCACAACAAATCAAAAACGGCGAAACGGGAATTATTGCACCCTCCGCCACACCGGATGACATCAGTGAAGCCATATTGAAATTGCTTGATAATAAAGAATTGTACGAAAAAATAAGCAATAATATAAAAAATAATTCCGCTGATTTCGGTTGGGATGAAATAGAAAGGGTATTCAATGATGAAAAGTGAAAACTATCCTCTTGTGTCCGTCATTGTACCTGTTTATAATGCGGAAAAATATCTTAAAAAATGCGTTGACAGTTTATTATCTCAAAGTTATGAAAATCTTGAAATAATTTTATCCGATGACGGAAGCCGTGATAATTCTTTAATGCTGTGTAATGAATTTAAGGAAAAGGATTTAAGAATAAAAGTAATCCACAACGAAAACGGCGGTGCTTCGGCCGCAAGAAATGCCGGTCTTGACATTGCTAACGGAAATTATATTTCCTTTGTTGACAGCGATGATTATATCGAAAAAAATACGGTGGAATTGCTTTTAAATGCTGTAAAAGAAAACGACTGCTCCGTTTCGCAGATAAAAAGCCATATCGTTTCGGGTGATTACGAGATTATTGCAGACGAATCAAAGGGAACAGGCAAAACCGTTTTAAGAAACTCAGCAGAATATGTTAAAGGGATGTGCGAAAAAGTTTTATCGGAATCGGTATGCGACAAACTTTTTGACGCATCGCTTTTTAAGAACAGACGTTTTAAAACAGGTGTACGCAACGAGGATTTTTATATTTTATCCGAAATGATGTTTGAAGATTTAACTGTTGCGGAGGTGGACGTTGCCTGTTACAACTATTACAAACATTCCGACAGCGTAACAACGGAAACGGTATCGAGAAAATGTTTTTTTGATTCCATTGAAAATGCCTACGAATTGATGGTTCGTTCAAGAAAAGAATGTCCCGTACTTGAAAAACATTTTGCAAGGCTTTTACTCTATCAGCTTCGTACACTTTTTATCACCGTTGACCGTCAACTTGTGAAAGAAAAATCAAAAGAATATCTTTCGTCAATTAAATATTTGAAAGAAAGTGCGAAATTTATTGACGGAGCAAGTCTTTCAAGGTTTGATAAAATAATTCTGAAATCGGTAAATCTTATGCCGAAAACAACAATTTTTATTTTAACTTCAATATGGAAATTAAAAAGCAAATGATAAATCTTACTGTAAGGGGGTATTAAAATGCTGAACATATTATCTACATTTATGTATTACTGTCCGTTATGGATGATGATCGCACTTCCCGTTATCGGCATTTTGATGCTTACTCAAATTCCCCCTCTGAAAATAAAAACCATAAAAAAATATTATAATTTTGAAAAATTTATTTTTATTATTTCAATTATCGTAATTTCGTTTATTACGGTTTTTTCAAGACACGCAAAAAGACATGATTTATCTTTAATTCCTTTTTCGTTTATAATAAAAGCCTTTAAACATCCGAAAATTTTAAAATCGGTTTTTCTGAATTTGGTACTTTTTATGCCCTTCGGCTCGTCATTTAAAACTATGGAGCTTATCAAAGGCAATAAATCAAACAAAAAAATAATTATTTATTCCGCCGTATTTTCACTTTTAATCGAAACATTTCAACTCGTCTATCAACTCGGCTCTGCGGAAATTGACGATGTTATTATCAACACATTAGGCGGATATGCAGGATGTTTCCTGTCGGAGATTGCATACAAAAATTTTAAAAACCGTTTGGAGAAAAAACATGAACAGTGTTGAAAAATACTTAATTCAAATTCTGTCTGACCATTTGAATAACAGGAAAACGGAAGAAGTTCCGGATATCGACTGGGAAGTAATGTATAATTATGCCCATAAGCATCAGATTGAAGGCATAATATATCATCAATGCAGAAATTTTATTTCAAATGAATATGAGCCCATATTTCACAAAGCAAATGATATCGCCCTTTATTACTATTTAAACAGAAGAAAATTTTTGTCTGAAATTACTGAAGAATTAAATAATACCGGCATTGAATATTTTATTGTAAAAGGCGATGCTGTTGCGGATTATTATCCCGTTCCTCCATTGAGAACAATGGGCGATACGGATATGGTGATAAAACCGGATCGACGTGAAAAAGTTCATGAAATTATGCTTTCTATGAAATTTGAAAACTGCTCTAAAATCGAAAACAGAGAATGGATTTACAAAAAGCGTAATCTGGAATTTGAAATACACAACAGTCTGATTTATAACGAGGAAATAAATGAAGATATTCACGAAAAATATTTTTCAAATCCATGGGAACATTGCAGTGATAATAAACTTGACTGCGATTATCATTTCCTGTATCTTATTCTTCATTTGAGAAAGCATTTTCTCAATTCCGGAGTGGGTTTCAGACAGTTTACGGATATCGCTACGCAGATGAAATATAACGAAAATCTGAACTGGGAAAAAATTGAAACGGAACTAAAAAAAATCAAACTTTACGATTTCACAAAAGTATGTTTCGGATTTATTGAAAGATGGTTCGGTATTACCTGCCCCGTTAAAGGTGAAATAATTGATGATGATTTTTTTGAAAAATCAACAGAAAAAATATTTGAAAACGTAATTTTCGGCTTTGACAACCCGGAAAACAGGGTGGGAGCAATAGTAAATGTTTCAAGAAAAGTAAATAATGTTTATCTTTCCATGATAGTAACCGTCTTTAAATATCTTTTCCCTTCATACGAAAACATCGTTTCCGTCAAAAGGTACAGTTTCATAAAAAATAAGCCATATCTGTTGCCTGTTGCCTGGATTTACAGATTATTTACAGGTTTGTTCCGAGGCAAAACAGACAAGGGAATGGACAAAATGAAAAACACTTTCGTTGATAAAGATACTATTAACAGCCGTACGGAAATGTTAGATAAATGGAAATTGTAAAAGTCCTACCACCTAAAATCAATAAAATCGTTGACAAAATTCATTTTTTTGCTATGATAATAACAGAAAGGCAATCGAATAGACGGTTAGCCGAAAATTTTGGTCAAAAAATAACCGCACCTTTAGCGAGGGCGGTTATTTTTTTATGCTTAATATGTAACCTGTGGCTACAATCAGAATTAATACTATTAAATAGCAACATTCCATAGCATCACCCCCTTGATTTTCCAAGAGGGCAAATGCCATCTCAAATACGAGGGCTAACCTCCTACCGTTATGATTGCCTTTCCGGGTGCCAAGCACCGTCAATTATATTATCATATTCGACTGTTTTTGTCAATTATTCCGATATTAACATCGCCGTCCTGTTTTATACAGAACGGCGAGAAATTTTTATTTAAACATTAAAAATATTTAACCGACATAACGGTATACATACAGCAAAACGCCTTTATTTTTCATAGACGATAATGTTGAATGCGAACCATAATAAGAACTGTTTAGACTTGTTCCAATACTTATCTTGTTATTAGATCCGCCATAGCATTGAGCAAAAGTACAATTTCCTTTGCTGTCCTTCGTATAAACAATTCCGGAATGACCATCGTTATTACTCTTACCTATTCTAACGATATCACCAACTTTAAGTTCGGTCACATCACTTGCTTTGATATATTTCCATCCATCTTTGTTCCCGTTATTTGGATTTACATTTTTCCCTGTTACAATATGCATCACAAAGTTTGCAAAACCATAGCATTGAACCCCGTTATAATTATATGAATATGCTTTTCCTTTGCGTGTTGTAGCAACATAACTTGAAGTAGGATTTCCACCGGCCTTATAAGTCCAGTATTTATCGGTTTCATATCCATAGCTATTAAGAACTTTTTTTATTGCATCTGTTGTTATTTCGCTATTGGATGAAGTTGTAGTTGTCGTTTTTTCCCAAGGCTTTTTGTTCAAGACATCTTTCATTTTTTGAATTGTTCCCGGACCAAAAGAACCATCTTTTGATAAACCGGTTTTTGCTTGAAACTTAATGCACATGGCTTTACTTGCAGGTCCGAAAGAGCCGTCAACGGTCAAATAACTTCCCGAAATATATCCAACACTTATTAAATAATTCATAGATGCTTGCATCCATTTAATTTCACTTGTGTTTGTGCTACCGGATTTAACAACTTTTTTACCGTTCCAATAAGCATAATCCCCTGAACTTTCCGGTGTATCATATTTTGAATATGATGTGTCTGCTGCAAAAACTGTTAATGTAAAAATACTAATTACAGAAATTACTGCTAATACTAATGCTAATAATCTTTTTGATTTTTTCATAATAAATTCCTCCATAAAATTTTTATTGTGCTATATAATAACTGATTTTAAATTATCCTCCTTTCTAAAATTTACCTATAACTTGCACAATTTAAAATTATAGGCTATTTATAGCCTATATTGTATCATATATAGCCTATCTTGTCAACTATATAATTGTAAAATATAGTAAAGAGGAGGTGAAAATATGAATACTTACAGTGCTGTAAAAAACAGAATATTTGCTCTATGTGAGGAAAAACATTTTACTATAAATCACTTAGCTATTGAATCCGGTGTTTCACCGTCATCAATAAAAAATATATTGTATGGAAAAAGTCAAAATCCGGGCATTGTAACAATTAAAAAATTATGTGACGGCTTAGGAATTACGCTAATTGATTTTTTTAATACTGAAGAATTTTTAAACCTTGAACAGGAAATAAAATAAATATTTGACAAAGCTCAATTTTTTCTATAATAACATAAAGCCACCGATAAACAGTTACGCCTTCATAAAAAATTTATCCATAAAGAAATAACCGCCTCATTTGATCGTGAGTGCGGTTATTTTTTATGCTTATTTATATTTAATATCACAAAACAATTAAAAAATCTTAATATGTTCTTCAGTTCTTTTTATTATCAAGCTGCCATACCTTGACATAATCAACCACCATTTCCGTTTTATAATTGGGATTTGATGTGATTTCCTTAGGAAGTGAATCCGGAATTTCAAGTGAAACTATAAGATTTTCAACCACCTCAGAAACACCTAAACCAAAGGATGTTCTTGCGGTTTCAACTCCGTTAATATAGAAAATATATTCATCATCTGTCCATTTCAAACCGTATGTATTATACTTTTTATAAATATTATCGCCGTAATATGTACCTACATTGCATTTATCAAGTTCAACCGGATCATCGTCCACGCCGTTGCACCAAACCGTCTGACAAACGGAATTTCTTGCTTTTTCGGTTTTTTTGCCTGCCGACATTGCCTCGAAAATATCAATTTCGGCACCGCCTACACCGCCTCTTGAATACTCATCATAGGGATGCTCCGCCTGAAGCCAGAAGGCACTCCAAAATCCGGGATCCTTATTACAGATACATTTGATTTCAAAATAGCCCTTATTATACCACTTATTAAGGGCAACCGCACCTGTGTACCAACCGGCACCGTATTTTCCGTCTTTAAGATATTCACCGGTGATAATCATATTGCCGTTATAAAGTCTTACCTGACTGTCTGCGTTATAACCAAATCTGCGGGCACCTTCTCCACGGTGATGCCAGATTTCGGTATTAAGAGTATCTCCGTCAAATTCTTCGTCCACAACAAGTTTGTAGCCTGTAAGATCAAGTTTTTCACCACGGGGTGTGGTGGGAGTTTTGAAAACAGCACCGCTGAAAAGTTCAACAATTACAAGCAATGACGAAACAAGTTTAACCAAAGGAGTTTTTGTCAGGGAAATACCTTTGCAAAAATCTATCAATCTGTTAAAAGCGTTTCTCTGAAAAAACAGCCATCCGAAAAAATCATAAATTTTTTCCAACATTTTACACATCTCCGTTTCATTTTGATAATATGATATTATCATTTTATTAAAAAAATGTCAATTATTTTTACGTTTTATATTGAAAAATTCCGAAAAAAATAGTATAAATAGATATAAAGCAAAAAAGGAGTTTTTATCTATGATAAATATTGCACTTGTCGGCACCTGGCACGTTCATTTTGACGGATATGCCCGGATGCTTGAAAAAAACGAAAAATGTAAAATCACCTGTCTTTGGGACGACAATAACAAAAAAGGAAAAGATGCCGCAAAAAAATATAATTGCGAATTTGTTTCCGACTACGATGAACTTTTGAAGAGAGATGACGTTGATGCAATTCAGGTTTGCACTTCAACAGATTTACATAAAGAAATTATCATCAAAGCGGCAAGAGCAAAAAAGCACATCTTTACGGAAAAAGTTCTTTGCTTCACCGAAAAAGATGCACTTGAAGTTGCGGAGGAAGTAAAAAAATCGGGAATAAAATTCTGCATCTCATTTCCGTGGAAATGCAGATCCGATTTTCAATGGATGATAAATGCCTGTAAAGAAGGTTTGCTCGGTGAAATCAGATATTGCCGTATGAGAAACGCCCACAACGGTGTATCATCAGGATGGCTGCCGGCAACATTCCTTGATAAAGAGACCTGCGGAGGCGGTGCAATGATGGATTTGGGAGCCCACGGAATGTACTTCCTCAACACAATTCTCGGCAGAGCCGAAAAAGCATCTTCCTCCTTCACCAACGTAATGGTAGACACGGTTGAAGATAATGCAGTTACCGTTCTCACCTACAAAAACGGTGCAATCGGTGTAAATGAAACAGGATTTATCACGGCGAACAACCCGTTTGAAGTTGAAATCGCAGGAGAAAGAGGAACAATTCTTGCCGGCGGGTTCATGGACAAAGTTTGTTTCAATATCGGAAACGGCTGGCAATTCCCTGTTCTTCCCCCTGCAAAACCGGAACCCATTGATATGTGGATTGACGATATTGATAATGATACCGATAATTCATTCGGCATTGATGAAGCAGTGGAACTGTCATACGTTATGGAACTTGCGTATAAGAATATATAATAAAAAAGCAGATATTCAGTATTTTCTACCGAATATCTGCTGATTTTTTACCTTACTGACCTACTGTCGAAGCACTGCTTGACTTCTCCATAGCATAGATATAATATTTGATATCCTTAATAATCTTTTTCTTTGTGGATTTAACTGCCCACTTCATAATTACTCCGTCCTTGTTAAGAGCATTATCCTTTTCAAGGGCTTCATAATATTTATCGTAATCCGTCTTGCTGAGTGCTTCTCTTACGTGAATCATCCAGTTTGCTTCCGTATTCTTTTCAAGATAAAGCATTACATAGCATCCGCTTGATGTTTCAATAACCGCAACATCATTTTTCTTTCTGCTTGCGTCAAGAACGAAATCCGAAACGGCATTGTCAAGATCACCTTTTTCATAATTCTCATAATCAGAACAGGTGTAAACATTTGCATCATCGGGATAAAGTTCCGTTACGAGGTTTTCAAATTTCTCCTCGGTCTTTTCCTTATCCGAAAGTTTGTTCCATGCATCGGCAACAGCATTTGCCTTTTCTTTTACAGCCTTTTTGGCATCGTCATCGGCATTTGAATCATAAGCGAAATTAAAGCCCTTTACATCGGCACCGAGACTCTCATCTTTATAAATCGGTTTTACAATATAAATTGCATAGTAACCGGAAATCTCATCATTCTGCTTATACTCGAATACTGTTTTGTCCCCTGCTTTTCTGTCATTTGAGAACAACCAGTTTGCATTTTTCTCTGTAAAATTGGTCTTAACTGTTTCATAATTAAACTTTTCAACAAGTGTTGTATCTTCCGTTGTTGCATTGGCGTTTTCGGAATCTTTGGCATCAAGTGCCTTTGCGGCAGCAACAAAATCCTTTGAGGATTTTATACCCTTAATAAACTCATTTGCTTCCTTCTTTGCAGCCTTTACAGCCTTATCGTTGGCGGCTTTTTTCACTTCATCGGTTGCATCGTCCTTAAGCTCGGGTGTTTCCACGTCAAAAGAATAAAGTCTGATATCCGTATAAGCATAATCATTTATATTCTTATTATATTCTTTTGTGATTTCATCGGCACTGTAACTGTCGAAAAGTTCATCAGTCTTTGTTTCCTGATATTTTGCGGCAAGGAGATCACGTAACATCCATTTCTTAACATTGTTAACATTTACTCCGTTACCGAACATCTGCTTAAGATAAGCATTTGCGGTCATACCGTTTGATTCGGATGAAGACTTGATTTCATCAATCTGATCCGTAACCTCTTTGATTTCACTCTCATCAAGTTTCAAGCCTGCTTTTTCTGCTTCATTTGCAAGAATGATATTACCCTGGAGTGTTTTAAGAATATTATCCGTGAAATATTCATCCCATGTATTGTATTTTGTTTCTGCATCCTCAGTATTTGCATACTCCTGCTCATCGGGAGAAAGAGTATAATCAAATCCGTAATACTGCTTATACATTCCGCTTCCGTACTGCTGGTCAAATGATGCACCCTGAGAGTACATATTCATATGTGCTCTGCGGTAATAATACATATATTCCGTTGTGGAAATAGAATCCTTACCTGCCTTTGCAACAGCGGGTTTGAAAAATTCAGAGCCTGTATTGTTTACGATAATCACAACCGCACCCAGCACAATGGCTGCCGCCACTACAACTGCCACAACCTTAGTGGCAATTCTTTTAATTTTTGCAATCTTTGCGTTTCTTTTTGCGTTTTTCTTGCTCTCCTTGGCAAGACGTTCTTTACGCTCCTTACGGTAAAGTTCTGCCTGAGATAGTTCGTTGTTCTTAGCCATAAGTTTCAATCCTTTACTTAAAATTTAACCGTGATTTTTCATTCGACGGTTTTTCCGAAAATAACAATCGGAATTCAACTTCTATATTGTAAACCATTTTCAAAAAATATACAAGTATTTATTTCATTTATTCACTAAATATTTATAAAATTAAAAGTATTTTTTGCAAAAAAGCAGCCGTCAAAGGCAAAAAACATACTTTGACGGCTGAAAATGATATTCAACAAGATATTTTTTTAATTATTTACGGTTTCTGTCGCCCTTATCTCTGCGGAAATCCTTACGTGAAGAAGAACGCTTCGGAGCATCGGAAATTTCGTTTTCCGGAACAAGACCTTCTACCTCGATAAGTGCCTCACGGCGGGAAAGATTAAGTCTGCCCTGGTCGTCTATTTCACGGACTTTAACGATTACCTCGTCGCCCACGTTAACAACATCTTCAACCTTTTCCGTTCTCTTAACATCAAGGTGGCTGACATGAACAAGACCTTCTTTACCGGGAGCAATTTCAACAAATGCACCGAAGTCCATAATTCTTGTAACTACGCCCTTATAAATTGCACCGATTTCGGGATCGTTGGCAATAGTTTCAACGATTGAAAGAGCCCTTTGAGCATCATCAAGGTCAACGGCACAGATAAAGATTGAACCGTCTTCCTCAACATCAACCTTACAGTTACATTCGGCACAGATTTTCTGAATAACCTTACCGCCGGAACCAATAACCTCACGAATCTTATCGGGGTTAATCTTCATGGAAATCATCTTGGGAGCACTGGCAGCCAGCTCAGCTCTAGGCTCGGAAATCACGGGCAGCATGATTTCATCCAGAATCTGGATGCGGGCTTCACGGGTGATTTCGAAAGCATTCTTGATGATTTCGGGAGTCAGACCGTCGTTCTTCAGGTCCATCTGAATGGCAGTGATGCCCTTCTTGGTACCGGCAACCTTAAAGTCC
>JAZUKF010000079.1:0-12884 GCA_045643165.1 Acutalibacteraceae bacterium
TTATTCATTAAATCGTTATCATTTTCGATTTTTATTCCGGACTGTTCTTCAATTATTTGATAGAACAGTCCCTCTTTTATTTTCACGTTCATTAAAGCACTGCCGACGGATAAATCCACACCCGAAACCGTAGCACCGTCAATAAATTCACAGTTGCAGATACTTTCCGCAACACCGTAAACGTCTTTTACGGAGGAAACATTATTCACAGCATCTTTAACGGCGGAATAAACGGATTTACGAAGTTGATGTTCGCTGTCAAGAGAGTTTATCCAATCGGGTAAATCAATATTTATTTCCTTAACAGGAAATTCAAAAAGGATTTTTTCAAGTATTGTTTTGATTTTATCATCCGTCAGTTTAAGACAGTTTACGGCTAAAACGGTGCAGGAATATTTTTCCGATAATTTTTCAGCCATGGAAACTGATTTTTCGCTTTCGGGATTTTTACAGTTCAGTAAAACAACAAAGGGCTTGTTTATCTCCTTTAATTCGTTGATTACCCTCTCCTCACAGCCTTCGTATTCCTCTCTGGGAATATCGCTGATACTGCCGTCCGTTGTAACAACAAGTCCGATGGTTGAATGTTCGCCGATTACCTTTCTTGTACCGATTTCGGCGGCAAGGTTAAAGGGTATTTCATCCTCGTACCAGGGAGTTTTCACCATTCTGGGCTGGTCATTTTCAATATAGCCCAGGGATGACGGAACGATATATCCTACGCAGTCAATCATTCTCACACTGAGATGAGCAGATTCTCCCACGGTAATTGATACCGCATCCTCCGGAATGAATTTCGGTTCCGTTGTCATTATCGTCCTCCCTGCGGAACTTTGCGGCAATTCGTCCGTGGCACGGTCTTTCATGCTCTGCTCCTCAATGTTGGGGATAACGAGAGTGTCCATAAATTTTTTGATAAAGGTTGATTTTCCCGTCCTCACAGGTCCCACTACGCCGATATAAATATCTCCGCCTGTTCGCCGGGAAATGTCTTCGTAAATTTTCGCGTCTGTTGCCATATTCGATTCCTCCGTATGTTACAAAATCTTTTTGTCAATAGATATGTAATACGTTTTAAAAATATGACAAGCAACAATGACATTTACAAAGAGGATTAAAGATAAAAATAAGTTATTCTTACGGTGTGTCAAGGGCGGAAAATTTTATTCGGCAGGGGCAAGCACCTGCCCTACGGGGTTGAGCAATGCCGAAAATTGCAAAAATCTATACGTCTATCATCTACCGTCTATATGTGTCAAAACAGGCTTATCTGATTGGTTTCCGGTAAATCCCGCAATGCTCCGGCGGTCTGTAAAGCGGTGATAACGCTTGACGATACGCCTGAACGAACCTGTAAATCCTCGGAGGAAATAAATTCTCCCTGTCCGTCTTCCCTTGCACTTTGCAACTGCTTTGCGGCATTTTCGCCTACGCCGTTAAGTGCCGAAAAGGCGGGACGGATTTTGCCATCCTCTATCTGATAAACGGAAGCGTGGGATTTATAAATATCAACGGGTAAAATCTCTACACCTCTTGCAAGCATTTCATTTATAACCTGCAATGTTGTGTACGTACCCTCCTCCTTGGCTGTGGCTTCCTTGTTATTCATTTTTTCGCTAATCAGTTTCATTTTACTTTTTACCGCATCTCTGCCCTGCATAATTGTTTCCAAATCAAGGTCCTCTCCACGCACCGTCATATATACCGCATAATATTCAACAGGCTTGTATATTTTATACCAACCTAATCTCATGGCGGCACTTACATAAGCGGCGGCATGTGCTTTCGGGAACATATACTGAATTTTCATACAGGAATCAATATACCATTGGGGAACATCATGCTCCTTCATGGCATTGATATGAGTTTCGGTCAAAAGTTTTCTTGCGTTACCCTTACGGGTGATTTCCATTATCTTAAATGCCATATCCGGTTCAAGTCCCTTGTGCATAAGGTAAACCATGATACTGTCTCTCGTTCCGATAACCTCGGAAATGGTGCAGGTTCCGTCCTTAATCAAATCCTGTGCATTACCCAGCCACACATCTGTTCCGTGGGAAAGTCCGGAAATCTGCAACAGGTCGGTAAAGTTTTTGGGGCTTGAATCCTTAATCATCTGACGTACAAAGGGAGTACCCATTTCCGGTATGGAAAGAGTTCCCGTTTCACATTCGATATCCTCCTGCGTTACACCTAACGGCTCAGGAGTGTTTATCATTTCGTATATTTTCGAGTCGCAAATATCCACATCCATGGCGGCTATTCCCGTCAAATCTTCAAGATGTTTATAGAACGTGGGAACATCATGACCGAGATTATCAAGTTTCAAAATAGTGTCATGGAGAGAGTGGAAATCAAAGTGAGTTGTAAGTATTCCCTTTTCGCTGTCATCTGCGGGGTGCTGAATGGGGGTGAAATCCTCCGCTTCGTAATCGTTGGGAATGATAACCATTCCACCGGGATGCTGTCCTGTTGTACGTTTTACACCGGTACAACCTATTGTCAGCCTGTCCTCCTCCGCTTTCGGCAAAATTCTGTCCCTTTCGGAAAGATACTTTTTAACAAATCCGTATGCGGTTTTATCGGCAATGGTACCGATGGTTCCCGCTTTGAAAACATGGTCTTTACCGAAAAGTTCTTCCGTATATCTGTGGGCATAGAATTGATATTCACCGGAAAAGTTAAGGTCTATATCAGGCTGTTTATCACCCTTAAAGCCTAAGAAAGTTTCAAAGGGAATATCATGTCCGTCCCTGTTCATAAGCGTTCCGCATAAGGGACAATTTTTCTTTTCCAGGTCATAACCGGAACCCACTTCGCCTTTCAGGAAAAATTCGCTGTGCTGACATTTGGGACAAAGATAATGGGGTGCCAACGGATTTACCTCGGAAATACCCGCCGCATTTGCAACAAAGGACGAACCGACGGAACCTCGTGAACCAACAAGATAGCCGTGTTCTTCGGAATTCCACACAAGTTTTTGTGCGATAATATACAAAACCGCAAATCCGTTTTTAATAATGGATTTCAGTTCCTTATCAAGTCTTTCCGCAACATATTCGGGAACGGGATCACCGTATAATTTTTTCGTTCTCTCCCAGCAAATTCGCTGAAGTTCTTCATCCGCACCGTCAATATGAGGAGGAAAGTTTCCGTCCGGGAAGGGTTTTATTCTTTCCACCATATCCGCTATTTTATTGGGATTTTTAACAACAACCTCGTATGCCGTTTCCTCACCTAAATAGGAAAATTCCTCAAGCATTTTATCCGTAGTCTTAAAATAAAGCGGTGCCTGTTCGTCAGCATCCGTGAAGCCTTGTCCAGCCATTAAAACGGCTCTGTATGCACTGTCCTCCTCATTGAGGAAATGAACGTCCCCGGTGGCAACGGTCATCCTTCCCAGAGAATCGGCAAGGCTGATAATGGAACGGTTGATGTTTTCAAGATCCTCAACGGTCTGCACTTTTCCGCTCCTTACAAGGAACATATTGTTTCCGTTAGGCTGAATTTCGAGATAATCATAGAATGAAGCAATTTCAAGGAGTTCCTCACGGCTTTTACCTTCAAGAACCGCTCTGTAAAGTTCTCCCGCTTCACAGGCACTGCCCACAATAATACCCTCACGGTATTTTATCAGTTCGGAACGTGGTATTCTGGGCTTTTTGAAAAAATATTCCGTGTTGGATTTGGTGATAAGTTTATATAAATTCTTTAATCCCACAAGATTTTTCACAAGGAGAATTATGTGATAAGTGGGAGTTTCTTTACTTTTTATTTCTTCGGGTGTAAGTTTTCTGTCATCATAAATCATATCGTCAGCAAGGTAACCCTCCATACCGTATATGATTTTAATACCGCTTTTAGATGATGCCTTCATTGCCTCCGGGAACGCCTGTACTACACCGTGGTCGGTGATTGCAACGGCTTTATGTCCCCATTCTGCGGCACGTTTAACAATGCTTTCAGCACTTGACATACCGTCCATGGCGGACATATTTGTATGAAGATGAAGTTCAACTCTCTTTTCCGGTGCGGTATCTTTGATTTTTAATTTATCAATTACGGTAATCGCCCTTGTCTGAATAACATATTCCTTTGACCATTTGTCAAACACAACCGTACCCCTTAAAAGAACGGATATGCCGTCATTCAGTTTTGACAGCAATAATTTTGTATTATCCTTTGCTTCAAAGATTTTCGCCGTATATGAATTTGTCAAATCCGTAATATTAAAGGTGATGATATTATTTTTACCGTCCTTGGTTTCCCTCACATCCTTGGAAAAAACAGTACCCCAAACCGTTACCATACCGTCCTCGGAGGAGATATCCTTTAAGGGAGTAGGTTTAGTTTTAATGAGATTTCCGTAAATGGGTTGTGCGTTTGTCATACTTATGGGCAAATCGGGATAAGTCTGCTCCGGCTCCTTCTTTTCCGGTGCGGAAGAAGCATTATTTTCCTCCTGCTTTTTGTTTGTAACTTCCTCCACAATATGTTTAAATTCTTCAACATTTATCTCCTCCGCAAAGAATTTAACTTTCAAGTCAAGAGAAAATATCTGAAGAATAAGATTATGTATAAATTTATCACATTGGATTTCACTTAAAATTTTATCTCCGCCGTGGTAGAGATTTACCGTCAGTTCATCCCCTGCAAGGCTCACCGTTGAATCGTTCAAAAATCCGTTTGCCGCCGCCTTTTCCTCCTTTACACGCATTACGATATACGGGTAAAACGAGAGTTTAAAACTTTCTTTCGGGAATTTCGGCATTAAATCAATATGTTTGAGTTGAAGTTTTTGTTTTAAACAATCCTTTATCTTCACAAGTTTTTCCGGAGATAACAAACCGTCAAAACGTACAACGAGGCAAAGAGAACGCTTCTCCCTGAAAAGAGTAACGGTTTCAACAACAGATGTTTTTATTTCGGATTTTAATATTTCGTCATCAATATACTCGCCGAAAAGGGCGATAAACAGTTTTTCATTCATTTAAAAATATCCTCTTTCGTTTACATCTTTTCGATTTCTTTTAAAAGTTCCTTTACCACTTCGTCTTCTTTCACCTTACGGAGAATTTCACCGTGTTTGAATATCATGGCACATCCGTCTCCGCCTGCGATACCGATATCCGCATCGGATGCTTCACCGGGACCGTTTACAACGCATCCCATAACGGCAACTCTGATATTTTTCTTACAGTCCCTCAATGCATCCTCAACCTGTTTCGCAAGGGAAATCAGGTCAATTCTCGTTCTTCCGCAGGTGGGACACGCAACCACAGTGGGAGAGTCCTTTCTCATATCAAGACCTTTAAGCAAATCCAATGCACTTTCAACCTCTTTCACAGGCTCGTCCGTCATTGAAACACGAATCGTATCACCTATTCCCTCAAGAAGTAATTTACCGATACCCGCATAGGATTTTGCAAGGCTCATTCTGTATGTTCCCGCTTCCGTAACACCTAAATGCAACGGATAATCGCACATTTCACTCATCAGTTCGTATGCACCGGTCATTTTCCTCACATCGGAGGATTTTATGGAAATAACGATATTGTCAAAATCGTATTTATTCAAAAGTTTTACATGATACATGGCACTTTCGCACAGTGCTTCCGGTGTAATCCCACCGTATTTTGCAAGAATATTTTTCTCAAGAGAACCGCCGTTTACACCTATTCTTATGGGAATATCCTTTTCAAGGCAGATCTTCGCCACCGCTTTTACTTTTTCATCATCACCGATATTACCCGGATTTATTCTGATTTTATCAACACCGGCATTTGCACTTTCCAAAGCAAGACGGTAATCAAAATGTATGTCCGCAACAACGGGAACGCTGATATTTTCCTTCAAAGCGGAGATAAGTTTCACCGCTTCCATATCAGGTACGGCGGCACGGATAATCTCACAGCCTGCTTTTTCAAGTTCCTTCGCCTGCCTTACGGAGCCTTCAATATCGGTGGAAGGAACATTCAGCATGGACTGTACTTTTACGGAATGTTCCGAACCGATATAAATATTCCCGATTTTAACCTGTTTCGTTTTTCTTCGTTCCAAAGTTATCCGCCTTTCACAAGTTTAATTATATCTCCCGTTGAAACCACCGCCATAAATATGAGCAGCAGTACAAGTCCTGCGGCATGGATAAGACTTTCATACTTTCTGTTTACCGGTTTCCTTCTGATAAGTTCGATAAGCATAAAGAAAAGTCTGCCGCCGTCAAGAGCCGGTAAGGGAAGAATGTTGAATGCACCCACATTTATCGTAATCAACGCCATCATAAGATATACGGATGAATAATCCTTTGTCGCAGAGGCATCAGCCGCCGCATCGGCAACGTAGGAAACGGTACCGATAGGTCCTGCCAGATCGTTAAATCCGTACTGCCCCGTAACCATATCAACAAGGCTGAAATAAACCATTTTAACAATGGAACCGGTCTGACAAAGGGAATATTTCACCTTATTGAGAAACGTGGATTTTACACCCACAACGTAAAAATCAAAGTACATACTTTCGGTGCCGTCTTCGAGTTTTCTCATTTCAAACTGAACATCGTTAAGTTTCACCGTTTCCCCCTCACGCTTGACGGTAATATCCATCTTTCCGTCCTTGTCCCTCATAAGCTGAAAGGATAAATCCATATAATCGTTAATGGAATGATTATTGATCTTTTTGATAACATCCCCCTCTTTTAATCCGTAAGAGGATGTAACCGCATCGTCACGGAAGGCGGCAACACGGTTCGTGGCAATCAAATCATTCCCGGATAGAAGCACAAAAACAATGACCGCACCCAGCAGAATATTCATAAAAGCACCTGCGGCAACGATTATTATCCTCTGCCGGCAGGGTTTATTGTTAAAAGCCCTTTCGTCATCACTGTCCTCATCTTCACCCTCCATGCTGACAAAACCGCCTATGGGGAAAAGACGTAAAGCATATTTAGTTTCTTTGCCCTGTTTTTTGAAGATCGTCGGTCCCATTCCCAAAGCAAATTCATTCACCTTGACTTTAAACAGTTTTGCAAAAGTGAAATGACCTAATTCATGAATAAAAATAATGAAACCGAAAAACAGTATCGCAATGATAATCGGCCATGCCTTAGACCAAATCAAACCGAAATTCATCTTCAAAAGCATAATAAATGAGTTAATCTCAATCACTTCTTTCTCATGTATTCTCCTACGAAATCAACCGCCCATTTTTCCGCTTCAAGAACATCCTCAAAGGAATAATCCTCCTTCACCGGAGCATTCAAAAGGGCTTCGCCTACTATTTCACCTATTTCGAGGAATTTGATTTTATCCTCACGGAAAAATCTGTTCGCTTCCTCGTTGGCACAGTTTGCCACGGCAGGTGCAATTCCGCCGATTTCAACTGCTTTTTTACAATGTTTCAGACATTCAAAAGCATCCTCGTCAACCTTGTCAAATGTCAATGTGCCGTAATCAGTAAGGGAAAGCTGTTTAACCGGACTTTCATATCTCCCCGGATATGTAAGAGCATACTGAATGGGTATTCTCATATCCGGCACACCTAATTGAGCAATGACGGAATTATCCCGGTATTCCACAAGAGAATGAACGACGCTCTGACGGTGGACGACAATATCAATATCCTTCGCTTCCATATCGAAAAGCCATGATGCCTCAATGAGTTCGAGACCTTTATTCATCATTGTGGCGGAATCAACGGTTATCTTCGCACCCATGCTCCAATTCGGATGTTTCAATGCATCTTCCTTTGTAACATTTTCAAGTTCATTCCTTTTTTTACCGAAAAACGGTCCGCCGGAAGCGGTAAGTATCAGCCTTTTCACCGCACTTTTTGAAGGGCAACCCTGCAAAGACTGGAAAATAGCCGAATGTTCGCTGTCAACGGGAAGTATGCTGACACCTTTATTCTTTGCGGAATTCATTACGATTTTACCGCCTGCCACAAGTGTTTCCTTATTGGCAAGTGCAATCTCTTTCCCCGCATCAATGGCATCAAGTGTTGGTTTAAGACCTATCATACCCACAACGCTGTTAAGCACCGTATCACATCCGCTTTCAACACCGCAGGCACATACGCCTTCTATACCGGAATAAACACGGGTATCCGTATCCGCAATTCTGATTTTAAGTTCTTCGGCTGCTTTTTTATCAGCAAGAGCAACCATTTTCGGTTTATACTTTCTTATCTGCTTTTCAATCAAATCACAGTTATTATTTGCAGTCAATGCAGTAACGGTAAACCCGCATTTGTCAACAACATCAAGGGCCTGCTTGCCGATGGAACCGGTGGAGCCGAGAATGGCTAAACTTTTTTCAATCATAAGAACACCTTTTTATTTCACAATAATTTTCAATATTCCGTAAAGTACGGGAAGGATGAAAAGACAACTGTCAAACCTGTCCATAACACCGCCGTGTCCCGGCATAATGTTGCCGTAATCTTTGGCTTTGTAAACACGTTTGAACGAAGAGGCGGACAAGTCCCCGACAATCCCCGCAATCGCAAGGAAGAAAGAGGAAACCGCTATAAATACAATGCCCGTAATATGAGTGTCAAACCACAGTTTATCAAGTATTATAAACAGTAAAACATTAAACATCACGTTACAAACAACACCGCCTGCGGCACCCTCAACGGTTTTCTTCGGACTGATTTTAGGGCAAAGTTTATGTTTACCGAATTTACTGCCGATAAATAATGCAAATGTATCGCTCACCCATGCACATAAAAGTCCGTACAAAACAAAATATATGGCAAATTTTTTATAATATGTTGCGTTTGATACCGAAAAAATATCCCTTATCAGAATTAAACATGATATCGAATATGAAACTATAACCGAACCGGTAAATGCCATGGCGACATGGGATATTTTCGTCTTTTCGTATTTAAGGAACATCAAAACAAACAAAAGCAGTAAATAACCGCTTAATATCAGCACGTCCGGTATGTCAAAATTCAGTTTATCGCCGTACTGCAAATACTGGGGCAAAAGAGCGGAAAAGATAACGGAAACCGCCGTTAAAGGTTTATTTTTCACTCCCCCAACGTGCATTATCTCATAGGTTGCAAGGGCGGTAATGAACGACACAAACAGTCCGAATACCGGAGTAAACAGCAAAAAGAACGCACCTATTCCTATTATGATAGCAACAACTGCGGAAATAACTCTCGTTTTCATAAAATCGCTTCCCTTCAAAGGTTTTAAACTCCGCCGAACCTTCTGTTCCTTTTTTCAAATTCACGGAGGGATTTATTGAAATCCTCCACCGTAAAATCAGGCCACAGAATATCCGAAAACCAAAACTCGGAATATGCCGACTGCCATGTTAAAAAGTTTGAAAGACGGTACTCACCGCTGGGACGGATAATCAAATCCGCATCAGGCTGGTCCCGGGTGTAGAGATGCTTTTCAATCTCCTCAAAATCAATATCATCCGCTTTCAGTTCACCCTTTTCAACACGTTTCGCAATCTCCTTCATACTGTGAAGAATTTCCTGCTTTCCGCCGTAATTGACTGCGATATTAACGGTTGTTCTCACCTTATCGAGAGATTCCGTTTCAATGACCTTGATAAGTTCACGAAGTTCTTCGTCAATTTTAGACATATCTCCGATAAACTTGATTTTCATGCCTTTTTTTTCATTTTCTTCTTTACGCTCCAACGCCTCAAAAAGGTACTCACGAAGCAGCATCATAATCCCCTTAACTTCGCTGTCCGGTCTTGACCAGTTCTCCGTGGAAAATGCGTAAAAAGTAATATGCTTAATGCCGATATCACAGGCATATTCGCATATTGTCCTGAAAACATTTGCACCTGCTTTATGACCTTCGGAACGGGGAAGATTTTGTTTTTCCGCCCATCTTCCGTTTCCGTCCATTATTATACCCACATGTTTCGGCAAACACTTGAATTCGGGAAAATTTTCTTTTGAATTATCCATTTTATTTCTCCGTATTATAAAGTCATAGGCATTTCATAGTATTACCGGTAACCTATGAAATGCCTTTAAAATCAGATTTCCATTACTTCTTTTTCTTTGTCTTTTTCAACATCATCAATCTTTTTGATGAACTCATCGGTGAATTTCTGGATTTTCTCTTCACCCGTTTTAAGGTCATCCTCGGTGATTTCGGAGGCTTTCTGTTTGGCTTTAAGCTTATCCATTGCATCACGTCTGATTGAACGCACGGCAACTTTGGAATCCTCGGCTTTTTTCTTGATATCCTTAACGATTTCCTTACGTCTGTCCTCCGTCAAAGGCGGGAAAACAAGACGGATTATTCTGCCGTCATTGGTGGGATTTATACCGATATCGGAAGTCTGAATTGCCTTTTCTATCGCTTTGAGAACAGATGCATCCCAGGGCTGGATCGTAAGTATTCTCGCTTCCGCAACGGAAACCGTTGCAAGCTGATTTACCGGAGTCGGTGTTCCGTAATAATCAACCACAACTTTATCAAGTACCGCCGCACTTGCTCTGCCTGCTCTGATTGAAGCATATTCATTTTTTAATGCATTGACGGATTTTTCCATTTTTTCTTTCGCTAAATCAAAAATTTCATTCATAAAAATTACCTCCGTATATTACTGTTTTACTATTGTTCCGATATTTTCACCGTTAACGGCTCTGATAATGTTTTCAGGCTCGTTAAGGTTAAAAACAAGTGTGGGGATGTTATTATCACGGCAAAGAGCCGCCGCCGTGGCATCCATTACTTTAAGATTTTTTTCAAGAATATCGTCCTGGGTGAGAACATCAAATTTAACCGCATCATCAAATTTGTTGGGATCCTTATCGTAAACGCCGTCAACATTTGTGGCTTTGAAGAAAATATCCGCTTCGATTTCCGCCGCTTTAAGAGCCGCACCGGAATCCGTTGTGAAGAAGGGATTACCCGTTCCGCAACCGAAAATAAGCACTTTACCCTCATCAAGATATTTTCTCGCCTTTGCGGCGGTAAAGGTTTCGGCAAACTGCTCCATAGGGAGAGTTGACATCGCAACCGCATCAACGCCAAGCTGTATGAGAGTATCTTCAATGGCAGTTGCGTTCATAACCGTTGCAAGCATTCCCATGTGGTCCGCCCTTGAACGGTCCATCTTTCCGCTGCTTCTACCGCGCCAGAAGTTTCCGCCTCCCACAACAATTCCGACCTGAACACCGGATTCGCTTACTTTTTTCACAGCCCGACAGATTTCGGTCAAAGTATCAAAATCAATACCGTGCCCCGATTCACCTGCAAGAACTTCACCGCTGATTTTCAATAAAATCCTTTTATATTCACTACCCATGGCAAATTCCTCCGATATTTTTCTTTATTCCATAACATTGTACTAAATTTCAGAGAATAAGTAAAGTAAAAAAATAAAAAATTATTATTTTTTTAATATTTATTTTAATTCTGTCTTAATATGCGGTGCATCGGGGACGCCGCACCCTGCGGATTTCGGGACGTCGAAGGCACCGTCCCCTACGGGATTGAGCGAAGCAGATAAATTGCAAAAATCTATTAGTCTGTCATCTGTTATCTGCTATCTGAACGGCAGGAGCAAGCACCTGCCCTACGCACAATTTGTAATTTATATCAAACATTGTAGGGAACGGTCTTGACCGTTCCGGGAAACAATACCGATTTCTTCAATTTTCGGCTATACTGAAACTATGCAAAAATCTATATATCTGTTAATCTATTCGTCTGTTGTCTGAAATGCGGAACGGTCAAGACCGTTCCCTACGCTCGACTTAAAATTTTATTAAATCTTTACGAGATTGAGCGAAGCAGATAAATTGCAAAAATCTATTAGTCTGTCATCTGTTATCTGCTATCTGAACGGCAGGAGCGAGCACCTGCCCTACGATGTTTGATAAAAATTTTTTGATTGTGCGTAGGGTATGATGTCCTCGGCATACCGTGAAAAAATCCAATTAAATAATCAAAAAAACGGTCATAAAAGATTAAAGTTTCTTTTACAACCGTCTTTTATTTAATTTACTTTTCGGTCTGTGCCGAATTTATTATAAAAAACCAGTTATTTTATCCGAATATAATCGGTTGAATTTGTTTGTTATCCAAAGCACTTACCATTGCTTCATAGGTTTTACCGAAATCAGCAACGATTGAATTCGGTTTGGAAATATAATCATCCTGTTTCATGGGTACAAAAAAGATGTTTTTATAGTTTAAAAGCTGTCCGATATTTTTTGCCGCAACACCTAATGCATCGTTTGTTGAAACGGCTATAAGCACCGGTCGTCCGTTACGCAGATGTGCCTTTGCCGCAAGTGTTACCGGTGTATCGGCAATACCTGTCGCAAGTTTTGCCAACGTGTTTCCCGTGCAGGGTTCGATTATAAGTATATCAAGCAGTTTTTTAGGCCCTATTGGTTCTGCCTCTGAAACGGAATGAATTATTTTCTTAGAACACATATCTTCAATTTGAGATATAAAATCCCCGCTCCTGCCGAATCTCGTATCCGTACCGTAGGCGGTGTCGGACATGACGGGGGTTATATCTACTCCCTTTTCAAGCAGGTTTTTCATCTGTGAAATTGCTTTGGAGAAGGTACAAAAAGAGCCACATAAACAAAATCCGGCTCTTATTTTTTCCATAGTTTTTCCTCCTCGATAATATTTTTTACTGCTTTTCCGATGACCTCTCCCGCAGAAAAACAAACGTATTTCCCCGGCAAAGAGGAGCCTGAAACTACCCTTCTTCCGAGTTTTTCGACAGACTGAAAATCTATTCCGTATGGCTTTGACGCAAGTTCAAAAAACACGGTATTATCCCCTGTATTCCTTATCCTTTCTTCGTCAAAAACCGTTTGCGGAACGGTATTTATCACATAGTCAAAATCATATTTTTTCTCATTTATTT
>JAZUKF010000080.1:0-5706 GCA_045643165.1 Acutalibacteraceae bacterium
TTCCGTGGTGCAGGCAGAAGATTTGAAATTATCGGTAAATATAACGGCATTACCGTTGCCGACGATTATGCACATCATCCCAAAGAGTTGGAGGTTACGATAAATGCCGCAATGAATATGGGTTACAAGCATGTGTGGGCAGTGTTCCAGCCATTCACCTTTTCCAGAACGAAAATGCTTTTTGATGAATTTGTCGAAGTGCTGAAAATTCCCCACCGCTGTGTTCTGACGGAAATAATGGGTTCGAGAGAAATAAATACATTCAATGTTTATTCCTCTCAACTTGTTGAGAAAATCCCCGGAAGCATCTGTTTGCCTTCCTTTGAGGAAATCGCAAAATACGTTGCCGAAAATGCGGAGGACGGCGACCTTGTTATTACTCTCGGTTGCGGAGATATTTATAAAGCGGCAAAAATGATGATAAATAATCTTAACGATATGATATGAACGGAGTGAAAAAAATGAAAGAGAAACTTCAATTTAACAAAAACGGAAAATTTAAAATTCTCGTGTTCGGAGATATGCATGTTAAACACACCCTTGATACTCCTCTGCTTCAGGCAAAGGAAAACGATTCAAGAAAATTTATGGAACGTGCCGTTGATAAACTCTCTCCCGACCTTGTAATTCTTATGGGGGATAATTTCAGTGCCGACAGCAAGGAAGAATACCGTGAAGTCTTTTTAAGAGCAACGGAGCCTATCAGGAAAAGACAAATTCCTCTTGCCTACGTCAACGGAAACCATGACCACGATTTAACGGGCAGAGTTTCCGTGGAAGAAATTCAGGAGGTTTTCTCCGAATATGATAAATGCGTTGCATTTGATGACACTCCGGATATTGATAACAGCACAAACTATTATCGGAAAATCTACTCCTCCGACGGCAGAAAACCTTTATTCAACCTTTGGTTCATAGATTCAAACAATCTTTGCGAGGATAAAAATATTTCAAACTATGACTGGGTTCACGATGACCAGATTGAATGGTACGAAAAAAGAGCATTGGAAATGACAAAGGAAAACGGCGGTGTTCCGCTTCCGTCAATGCTTTTCCAGCACATACCCGTTCCGGAAGAATATCAACTTTTAAGAATTGCGAAAAAATTTGAAAAGCCCGTTGCGGTTCAGGGCAACAGTTTTATGAAAAACAATTACTACGTTCTGCGTGAAGGCGTTAAGGGTTATCTGGGTGAAGGTCCCTGCACTCCGGACTATAACAACGGTCAGTTTGACAGTTGGAAGAAAACCGGTGATGTTATTGCCGCCTTCTTCGGTCATGACCACATGAACGACTTTGAGGGCGAAGTTGACGGAATACTTTTGGCTCAAAATAAACTTTCGGGATTTTTCCCCTACACGGACGGCTGCCGCTGTTCGGTAAGACAGATCGTACTTAATGAAGAACATCCCAAGGATTATAAAACAAGTCTTTTCAGGTTTAAAGAATTTTTGCTTAAATCGGAATCCCTGGGACCTATTGAGTCCCGGATAACCGACAGGCAGAGCGTTAATCTCACAAAAATCCGTAACGGTGCAATAGTTCTCGGTGCAACCGCTTTGGCTGTCATCGCAACAAAAGGATATAAGAAGAAAGGTAAAAAATGATGAAAAAGAAAACTTTGAAATTCAATGATAAAGGTAAATTTAAAATTCTCGTTGTTTCCGATTTGCACGAAAGTGTAAACGGCGGAAATAAAAAAATGGCTGATAAAACAGAGGATACTCTCCTGCTTCTCGAAGCATCCGTAAAAGCATTATCCCCCGACCTTGTTGTATTTAACGGCGATACCGTTTACGGAAACACTCTTTCGGAGATTGAAGAAGCCGTCGAAAATGTTACAAAAACCGTAAGGGACAGAAATATCCCCTTTGCGGTTGTTTGCGGTAATGAAGAATACGAAAACAATAATATTTCCGCAAAAGAAATTATGAATGTTTTTGCAAAATATGACGACTGCCTTTACAGAAATGATGACAATACAGTAAGCGGTAACGGAAATTACTATATTTCGGTCAAGGGTAAATCCAATAAAACCAAGTTCAATCTCTGGTTTATGGATACCGGTGCAAAGACGAAGGGCGAAAACAAGTTCATTTCCGAATATGACTGGGTAAAAGATGATCAGATCGAATGGTATGAAAAAACAAGCGGAGAATTGAAGGAAAAGAACGGTACGGAAATTCCCGCAATACTTTTCCAGCATCTTCCCGTTACGGAAATATACAAACTTTTGAAAGTTGCAAAGCCCTCCGAAAACGGGGTTTCCGTTAAAGGTAACGGCACATTTTCCGGTAAAAATTATGTTCTTACAGACGGTGTCAAAGGCTCTATGAGTGAAGCACCCTGTCCTCCCGATTACAATAACGGTCAGTTTGACAGTTGGAAGAAAACAGGTGATATTAAAGCCGCTTTCTTCTCACACAATAATCTTAATGATTTTGAGGGTGAAGTTGACGGTATTCTTCTTGCGGAATGTAAGGGAAGCGGATTTAACCGCTTTGATGACGGCGACAGAACAGGCGTTAAACTTATCACACTTATTGAGGATGAATTACCGGAAATCAAAACCGCAGATTATTATTTCAGAGATTTCGGTTTGACAAGCAAAAGCGTAGCCCCCATTAACAAGGCTTTCAGCAAAAAGCAGAAAAATGCTTTTTCAAAGTGGGCTAAAATCGGCATAGGTGTTGCCGCTGTAACAGCCACGGCGGTTGCGGTAAAGAAAAAGAAAAAATAAATCCGAGGTGGAAAAATGAAATACAGCATTAACAAAACGAACTACAACGATTTTTGCATTTATGAAATAAATAAACTTAAACCGAGAGCATATTTCATCCCCTTTTCTTCCGAATCTGTTTTAAATAAAACGGATTATAAATCGGAAAGATATTCAAGCGATATCGTAGATGTTTTAAGCGGAAAATGGGATTTCGTATATTTCGGTTCCGCAACGCTTCTCCCGGAAGAAATTGATACGGATAATTTCCGTTTTGACGAAGTAACCGTCCCTTCAACATGGCAGAGAACAGGATATGAACCCCCTGTTTATCTTAATGTAAGATATCCCTTTGAAGGAGTTTACAACAGCATTTATCCTCAGGTTCCGGACAACTCCTGCGGTGTTTACAGAAAAAAATTCACAATAAAAAATGCCGATAAAAAGCATATCATTACTTTCCTCGGAGTTATTTCAAGCCTTGATTTATATGTCAACGGAAAATTTGTCGGTTACAGCGAAGGTGCTCATAATTCTGCGGAATTTGATATCAGCGACTATGTTACCGAGGGCGAAAACGAACTCCTTGCAGTTGTTTTCAAGTGGACAAACGCAACATATCTTGAATGTCAGGATATGTTCCGTGAAAACGGAATTTTCAGAGATGTTTATATCACGGAAAACGACAGTACATATATTTATGACCTTGTTTACCGTACAAAGAAAAATGATGACAGCACATATTCTCTCACATTGGACTGTAAATTCGGCGGAAGTTTTGAGGGTTGCACCGCATCGCTTAAAATTTATGACGGTGATAATCTTCTTGCAAAAACGGATATTGACAGCGATACCGACGATTATGTTTGTCATAATGACAGATACAATTATTATCTGAATTTTGCTTCCCTTGATGTTGTTGAATGGAGTGCAGAAAAGCCGAAAACGTACTCTGCGGTTTTCACCCTTGAAAAAGACGGTAAAACTCAGGTTGTGAGAACTTTAATCGGCTTCAAAACTATTGAAATCAGAAAAGATGTTTATTATTTCAATAATCAACCCGTTAAATTAAAGGGCGTTAATCATCATGATACAAACCCGGAAAAGGGATACGTGATGAGCAGTGATGATATTCTCAAAGATATAAATCTTATGAAAGAACTTAACGTAAACACGGTGAGAACATCACACTATCCCCCGGATCCCTTCTTCATTATTGCCTGCACGGTAAAGGGAATATACGTTTGCGATGAAGCGGATATCGAAACACACGGCTGCGGAAGTTTCCTCGGTGATATTTGTGCAATAAGCGACGATCCCATGTGGATGCCCCGATACGTTGACCGTGTTAAGAGAATGTTATTCAGGGACAGAAACAATCCCTGCATTGCCATGTGGTCATTGGGTAACGAAGCCGGAAACGGTGTCTGCCACGATGCGGCTTACGGTATTCTGAAAGCGGAATGTCCGGAAATCCCCGTTCATTATGAAGGTGCATTGTCTTCAACGAGAGTTGCCTATGATATCGCTTCTAATATGTACCCGCCTGTTGACAGTTATTACGGCTATGATTTGGGTAATAAATATGTTAAAAAACTTGCAATAAACGAAGATAAGCCCTATTTCCTCTGCGAATATGCTCACGCTATGGGCATAGGTCCCGGTGCACTTGAAGAATATTGGGATGCCATCTATTCAACTGATAAATTTATGGGCGGATGTATCTGGGAATGGGCTGACCACGCCGCATGTACATACAGTGAAAAATATAAATACACCTACGGCGGCGACCACGGTGAAAAACTTCATGACGGTAATTTCTGCGTTGACGGATTGATTTATCCCGACAGAACGCCTCACACAGGTGCATTGGAGATGAAAGCCGTTTACAGACCGATACGTGCCGAATATTATAACGGTAACAGAGTTTTCTTCACCAACACAAATTACTTTACAAATGCAAATGAATATGATATCAAATGGGATTTGCTGGAAAACGGTAAAGTTATAAAGAGCGGTGAAATGAAAATCCACATTCCGCCTCACAGCAAAAAGATGGTTTCATTTGACATTCCCGATAATTATTTCGGAAATGACTATCATCTTAACATTACATACTTCAAAGACGGCTTTGAAATTGCAAAGGAACAACTTAAAATCCACGAGGTATATACTAAAATCAAGTCCCGCAAACAGGGTGAACTTAAATTAAGCGAAACGGATAAGACGTATAAAATCGAATTCGACGGCGGTCATCTTGATTTTTGTAAAAAATGCGGTGAAATTTCAAGTTATGTTGCCCGGGGAAAAGAAATTATCTGTCAGTCCCCCGCCGATAACCACAGAGGTTTTGCTCCGAATGTTTGGAGAGCATACCACGATAACGAAAAATACCGTATGGAATATTGGATAAGCGGTGAACTTTCAAAGGCATACAACAAACTCGTTTCATTTGAAGTAAAGAACATTTCAAATAAAATCGTTGCAAAATCCGAATATGAAATCAAGACCGATGAAAAAGTGCTTTTCGGTGCGGAAGTGATTTACACCGTTCATCCGGGCGGTAAAATCCATATCGACACCGCCTTGACCAAAAAGGCAAATGATGAAATTCCAAACGAAATTCCACGTTTCGGTCTGAATATTGAAATGGATAAATCCTTTGAAAATATTGAATATTACGGCAGAGGCGACAGGGAAAATCTCTCCGACTTTAAGGCACATACCACCGTGGGCATTTACTCCGCAAAGGTTTCCGACACCCACGAGCCTTACATTTATCCGCAGGAGAACGGCTACCATACAGAGGTGCGTTATCTCACCGTTACGGACAACGAGGGCGACGGAGTTATTTTCTGCAACGCAAAGGATAATTTCAGTTTTAACATTCACGATTATACCGTTAAATCTCAACTTGAAGCCATGCATCAGGAAGAAATCGTGAAATCCGACAGCACTGTTCTTAACCTTGACGGTTTCCTCGGCGG
>JAZUKF010000081.1:0-12532 GCA_045643165.1 Acutalibacteraceae bacterium
AAAATCAATTTGGAATTTATTCCCGGAGACGGAGTATTCATTACAGTTGAATAAAAAATGTCGCCCGATTAAAAAGTCGGGCGATTTTTTCTTTTATTGAAACATAAACAGTAATATATTTTAATATAGAATGTAATATGATTTATAAATGAAATTTGGTGAATATATGAAACAGCAACTTAAAGAAATAAAAATAACAAACATTCTTATGATGACATTAGCGGGTATAATTTACGGCTTTGCCGTTGCGGTTTTTCTCAATCCCGTTAATATGTACGACTGCGGTATGTCCGGTACATCACAGTTATTCGGACAAATCACGCCTGACTTTTTAACGCTTTCGAAATTTCTTATCGTTTTTAATATTCCTCTTTTTATTTACGGGTTTAAAAAGCAGGGATTGGTTTTTACGATTTACGGAATTTATGCCGTTATCATTTATTCCGTTACAGTTAAAATAATTACGGATGTTCTTCCCGTAAATGTCAGCACGTCATCACCTTTTGCAGGGAAAGATCTACTTCTCTGTGCCATTTTCGGCGGTGTCATTTCAGGTTTGGGAAGCGGTATTGCATTGAGATTCGGCGGTGCCATTGACGGACTTGAAGTGTTGGCTATTATTTTTTCAAAAAAATTCAGTCTCAGCGTCGGCACTTTTTGCTTTATCTACAATGTTCTGCTTTACACCGTTTGCGGTATCGTTACGAAAAGCTGGATCATTCCGCTTTACTCGATAGTTACATATTTTTGTGCCTTAAAAACTCTTGACTTTATCATCGACGGTATCGACCGTGCAAAATCCGCAATTATCATCACAGAGCATCCTGATAAAGTTTGTAAAGCATTGACGAAAGAATTTGAAAGCGGAATAACAAAAATATCCGCCAAAGGCGGATATTCGGATAAAGACAAAACTGTGGTTTATTTTGTTGTAAACAGATTTCAGATCGTTAAAATGAAAAACATTGTCCATAAAGTTGATCCGAAAGCATTTATTTCAATTATTGAAGTAGCGGATGTTTTCTCCGCCAACAACGAAGAATAATATCATCATTCAATTGCTTTTCTTAAATTTTCAATAAGAATATTATCGTTTTCGGGATCGTTAAAAACATTATCAAGCATTGTTTTCACTTTATCCGCCGCATACATAATGCGTGCGGATTTTTCTTTATCTGTGTTTTCGAAATTTACTGTTCTTTCCGCTTCTTCAAGCAATTCGTAAGCATTTCCCACATCACGCATTTTATTGAATTGCGGATATTTTCCATTAACATTTTCAACCTTTCCCAAAGCAATATCAAAAGCCAATTTCAATGCGGTATTATTTGAACCGAGTTCATGCTGTTGAGATGAAAAATACCACGATGTATCTTTATACCAGCAGGTGGAAGCATCAATATTCTTTTCGGGAGAAAGAATTGAATTATTTCCCACATTTCTGATTTTCTCACCCACCGGAACAGATGTTGTACCGGGAGCGGTGGAGGAAATCTGTATAACCGCATCGGTATTTGATTTTTCACCGGATTTAAAAAGTCCGAAGAAATCAAAATCCTTATTATCATCACCGAATTTAAGATTATATCCGCTGATAAAATAAAAGGAAACACCGAGATTTTTTTCAGCATCGTAAAATCTTTCTTTCATATTCTTTTTAAAAAGATTATATCTTTCCGCTTCTTTTTTTACATTTTCAAAAGGAATTTTTTTTGTAATATCCGCTATTTCACCGTATCTTTTTTCGGGAATTAAAGCCATAAATGATGACACACGCAAAAGTGTACTTTCCGTAAAAGCATTTACAAGTTTTCTGCCGATATTTTTCAATCTTTCTTCCTTTATTTTACCCACAATTTTTGCAGACTTTCCTTTAAATAATTTCAACAATTCTTCTTTGAAATTATCCTTAACATTAAAAGTAATCAAATCCGCAAGTGCATCGCTGCCGTCCCATGCTCCCACAATGCTGACGATTTTACTGACAAAACATTCTTCGGCATCTTTTCCCAAATACTTATCAATATAGGCATTGACAACCGTCGCGCCCATACTCATGGGAATGAGAACGACTTTTTCCGCACCCGTTTTATCTTTTTGGTCTTTAATAACTTCCTTTATCATTTCGTGAAGCCTGTCCGCACCACGGTAAAGGTTTGAAAAAGCAGAATAATTAAAACAATAAATGTTTTCTTCCCCTAATTCACCGATATATCTTTCGCAGGAAATATCACGGTAAATTCTTTTTAACAGAGTATCGTCCGATTTTTCATCAATAGTATTTTTGATAAAATCAGTCCTTCTCAATTCTTCAAAAGAACGTGAACCGTATATTTTCAAATCAACATCTTCCGGTAAATCCCCTTTTTCGTCTGCAATACAGTATGTAAGCAATGAAGAAAGGGTTTTACAGGTCAATTTTTCACTTAAAACATTAAACGGAGTAAAGAGCGATACCGCAGAATTAAAAGCAAACGCTCCGAGACGAAGATAATCTTTAACTTTATAATTTCTGAACAAAATCTCTTTTGAACCCGGAATAAGATTCCATCTTTCCTTCACGGAAGTATCCTTCAATGTTGCCCATGTCTGCCCTATTCCGGTTACAAAAATTACCGGTTGTTTCGCAATCTTACTCATAAAAAACTCCTGTTAATATAATTTATCAAGTATTTCAATAACCTCGGCAACCGCACCTTCGTTATTAGAACGGACAATATAATCCGCAACTTCCAACGCCTCTTTCGAGCCGTTATCCGGTACAAATCCCGCCTTTGCCGCAAGAAGCATATCAACGTCATTGTATCCGTCGCCTACGGCATAAATATCATCCCTGTTTACACCGAGATTTTCCGCAAGTTTATAAATTCCCGTACCCTTATTTGCTCCGCATTTTAAAAGTTCGATATAACTTCCCCTTGTGGGCAAAAAGGATATTTCCTTAACATTTTCACGCATAAAATTCTGAATTTCAGCGGTTTTATCATCTGCAAAAATCATGGCTTTTGCCCATGGAAAAACAGTTTCGGCAGGGTCTGAAACAGTTTTATATTCTATCCCCTGACTTGTAAAATGACGGTGGGATTCATCTGAAGGATTGATGGCAAAGGTGTCATCAAAAGGATACATTTCAACGGCAATACCGGGAAATTCTTTTAATATTTTTCTTACCGCTTCTATTCCCTCTTCGCCTATGCCATCCGAAAAAACAATTCTTTTCTTCTCGTAATCGTATGCCATTGCACCGTTTACAAGCAAAACGGGAGCATTGATATATTCACTGTCATAAAGGTGAAATCCCTTGTATGTCCGACCTGTGCAAACGGTGAAATAACCTCCGTTTGAAATGAAATATTTAATTTTTTCTCTGACATCCTGCGTAATTTCACCCTTATCATTTTTAAGAGTTCCGTCAAAATCACTTGCTATCAGAACATTCTCAAACTTTTTCATTTTGAAAAATCAAAGAAAAGCCTCCAGCCTGTATATGGGTTGTCCTAAATCGGAAAATCTTTTCTCGTACTCCGTTTCAATATTACCTTCAAAATCGCTGTTATGCAAATCAAAGCATACATTTTTCATTTTAAATCCGTATTGAGAAAACTGCTCAACGGAATATTCGAAGAAATGAGTATTATCTGTTTTCTGATGTATTTCTCCGCCCTTTGAAAGAAGTTTCTCATATATTGCCAGAAAATTTTTATTTGTAAGTCTGTGATTGGCATATTTCTTTTTCGGATAAGGGCAGGAGAAATTAAGATAAATCAATCTGACAGAATTATCGGGTATATATTTATTCAGATATTCGGCACCGCATTTCAGAAAACGCACATTGGTCAATCCTTCATTTTCAGCCTTTTCGCAGGCATTTACAATAACATTTCCCGTCTTTTCCACCGCAAGATAATTAACGTCAGGATTAAGTTTAGCCTTTTCACAGATAAACTTTCCTTTTCCGCATCCTATTTCCAGTTCAACGGGATTATCATTGCCGAACAACTCTTTGAAATCAATATATTCCTTTTCATTTTGAGAGGTTAAAAAGTTTTTATCCTCGCTGAAAAACTCAAGCAGATATTCTCCGCAGGCATCAAGTCTTTCTTCAAGATTCTTTTTTCTCCTCATCCTCATATATTTTACCTCACCTTAAAGTAATATCTCTTTATTTGTACCGTAAAAGATATCGTCTTTTCCGGAAATGAATTTGCAGAATTCTTCAAATTTATCCCATGTATTATCTATATCAAATTCATAGGAATGTCCCCAAATGTAGAAAATCTGAGGTTTATCCGCTTTAAGGGACAAAAACTTTTCCGCAAGTTCAAAATTTCTGTCATAATTCAGATGATGTGCCGTAGGATTAAATCTGTAAAGATTGAACTGTCTGTCAAAACTTTCTTCAAGAGTTATTGTCCTTGCATATTTTACGCCTGTATTTTTTCTGATAATTTCCGCTACACGGTCATCGTTATTTACTCCTCCGCAGGGGTATGCCATACCGATTACCTCATATCCGGAAAGTTCCGATAAATTCAATCTGTCCTGTTCAACCTGACGTATTACCTCGTCATCATCATGACCTGTAAGATTAGGATGAGTCAAAGTATGTACCGCAACCTCATGACCGTCATATATGCTTTTTACATCATCGGGATTAACCTTGTTATGATCTACTCTCTTTCCTTCACGGATAAGTTCTCCGGGTTTCCCCAGCAGTTCGGAATTAAGGTTAAATGTTGCTTTAATGCCGTATTTATTAAGCAGTTCAATAAGTCTGATATCCTGCGTTACACCGTCATCATAACTGAACGTAATCGCTTTATTTTTCCCGTTAAACATTTTATTTCACCAATGACTTAAAGAAATTATTATAATTTGCTACCCATCTGTCAAGGGCTTTTCTGTTATATGTACCGGGGAACATAAGCATAATAGCCTCAAGTTTTGCAATGTTTTTAACAAGTTTAAGCACCTTTTTAAGAAGAGGTTTATTTTCTCCCGCTTTCTTAAATCTCTCAATAATATCCGCAGGAGTAATATTCGCAAATATTGCGGAAAGAGATGCTTCATTTGAATTGAATGACATATCTTCGCTTGTAATAAATCCGCTTGAGAAGAAGAATGAAAAATCTTCAACCGTAAGATCCTGAAGCAAAATCTTTATAAGGTCAACAAGTGCAAGGGATGAACCGATTTGTTTATAATATTTCGCCTGATATTTAAAGAGAGTTTCCGCAGAATATTTATTGTTTCTGTCGTCAATTACCGTATCTGCAAGCATTTTGCCCGCTTTAAGAGAATTGGCGATACCGGAACCTACTATGGGAACCGTCATTCCCGCGCTGTCGCCCACTGCCGCATAACCGTCGGCAACCATAATACCGAGAGGCTGACGAACGGGAATTTTATGTATTCCGCCACCTAAAAGAAGTTCATCACTTCTGTGAGGAGCAAATTTATCATACTTTTTAAGTTCTTCAAGAGCATCCGCCTCAGTGCATGGCTTAAAACTTGCCACAAGAACGTCAACGGAATCTTCATTTGTTATTATCCAACCTAATCCGTCTTTACCGTCATTAAGGAAATAAACATAATATTCATTGGGAATATCCTCAAAACCTTCAAGACGTTTATAATATGCACGGTAAACATACATTGATTCCGTTTTAAGGAATTGATTTTGTACTCCCAGATATTCGGGAAGTTTTCTTCTCAAAGGTGAATCAACACCGCAGGCATCAATAACAAGGTCCGCATAAACATCCCCTGATGATGTTTTGATACCGGCAATTCTGTTACCCAGCATAATGGGTTCTTTTACGGTACAGCCGTAAACAAATTTTACTCCCGCTTCCTCTGCACAGGTAAGAATATGGTCATACAAATCCTTACGGTACATGTGCATTTCATATTCGCCCTCTTTTACTGTCTGCTTAATGGGAGCAACACCCTCATCGGGACCGAAAAATGCAATGGGAACACGGCTTACTTTTCCCTTTTCTGCCATGGGGAAACCTGCATCACGCAAAGCGTCGATATGAAAGAAATCCTGCCAGGGATGACCTAAATCTTCCCTTTTTTCGCATTTCTCGTAAACCGTAACGTCATAACCTACTTTAGCAAGATTATATGCAGCGGCAATTCCGCCGTGTCCTGCACCTGCAACAATAATTTTTTTCATGATTTTTACCTCCGATTAGTCTATATTTACTTCTTTATGTGAATCAGAAGAACGGTAAATACCGTCCATGATTTTTGATGTGAGAATTGCATTGTCTATTGATGCCTGATTGGGAGTATGAGTAAGACAGGCATTAACGAAAGAATCAATCTCCGTTTTATAATGGTTAGCCATTTTAAATTTCGGTTTTTCCTCAATCAAAGCACCGTCTCTGGCGGTATAATAAACATAATCTTCACCGTATTCAAGACGTATTCCGCCCTTATCACCGATAAAATCAATATATGTTTCTTCAACGCCGATATTCTGTGCCCATGCACCGTTGATGGTGATTGTCGGACCTGATGTACGGATAATTCCCGTAACGCTGTCATCAACATCGTAAGTGCCGTTTTCTATATTACTCGATTCCTTTGCCCACATATTCATGTAAACATAATTTTTCATATCTTTACCGAGTTTGCAGAATGCTTCACCGCTGGCTGTAACGGGAGCGGGATCTCCGCAGCAATACATAACAAGGTCGATATAATGAACACCCCAGTCAATCAACGCACCGCCGCCTGAACTTGCATGGGTTGTAAAATCTCCGCCGAGTCCCGGAATTGAACGGTGAGCACGGAATGAAGCATAAACATGATAAATTTCACCTAAATCCCCTCTTTCGATACACTGTTTAACACGGTTAACACCGTCATTAAAACGGTTTACCACACCGATTGAAAGAAGTCTGCCTGTTTCTTTGCTGACCTTTTGCATTTTCAAAGCCTCTTCAAGAATTCTTGCGGCAGGTTTTTCACAAAGAACATCCTTTCCCGCTTTCATAAAATCTATTGAAATAGGAGCATGAAAATCATTATGAGTACATACAGATACCGCATCAATATCATCATTATTGAGAATATCTTTATAATCATAAACCGCTTTTCCGCAACCGTATTTTTCAACTGCTCTGTCCGCTTTTTCCGGAACTATATCACAAAAATATTTTATTTCCGCATTTTCATTTGTAAGATAATTCGGAATATGAGCACTGTTTGCAATATTTCCGCATCCTATTACCGCTACTCTGAGTTTCGCCATTATTAACGCCTCCGAAATAATTTTTTTATTGACAAATATAATAATATCAGTTATCATCGTATTTGTAAATACTTTTACCTTAAAAAAGGAGGATTATCATGTATAAATTTCCGATTGGAGTTATAGTAGACAGTTTCAGACTTCCCATGCCGGAAGCAGTCAGAAAGGCAAAAGAGGTGGGAGCACAGGGCATTCAGGTTTATGCCTCAAACGGAGATATGGCTCCGGAAAATATGACACCTGCAAAAATTGCTGAATTTAAAAAACTTGTAAGCGATAACGGTCTTGTAATTTCCGCTCTTTGCGGAGATTTAGGCGGCGGCGGTTTTGTCTATCCCGAAAAAAATCCCGAAAAGGTTGAAAAATCAAAAAGAATTCTCGACCTTGCTAAAGAATTGGGTACAGATATTGTTACAACTCATATCGGCGTTGTTCCCGCAGATAAAAATGCAGAGCGTTATAAAGTAATGCAACAGGCATGTTTTGAACTCAGCAGTTATGCCGACAGCGTAGGTGCTCATTTTGCCGTTGAAACAGGTCCCGAAAAATCAATCGTTCTCAAAGGTTTTCTCGATTCCCTTAATTCAAGAGGTGTGGGCGTTAACCTTGATCCCGCAAATCTTATCATGGTTTCCGGAGATTCAAGCATTGAAGCGGTTTATAATCTTAAAGATTACATCGTACATACCCATGCAAAAGACGGCTACATGATTTATTATGAAAATCCGGAATCTGTTTACGGTATGCCGGGTGCAAAGAAACAACTTAATGATTACGAACATCTTATCGGTGCCGATTCATTTGAAGAAGTACCTCTCGGCGAAGGCTCCGTACCTTTCCGCTACTATATCAAGGCTCTTGAAAATATCGGCTACAAAGGTTTCCTCACAATCGAAAGAGAAGTGAGCGACGATCCGGCAAAGGATATCGGAAACGCAGTAAACTTCTTAAAAGGAATTATGGAATAAAGGTGTTAAAAAATGAAATATTCTGTTACAACTTACAGTTTCAGTAAACTTATCCGTGAAGGAAAATATGACCAGTTTACTCTCATTGAAAAGGTAAAAGAAATGGGGTTTGATGCCATAGAATTTACCGACCTTGCCACTCCCGACAATATGACCGAAACTGAATTTGCCGCAAAACTTGCCGAGGAAGCGTACCGCTGTAATCTGGAAATTTCCAACTATACCGTGGGAGCGGATTTAATTAACGGATACGACGGCAATACGGAAAAAGAAATCGAAAGATTGATGAAGAAAGTTGACGTTGCGGAAGTTCTCGGTGCAAAGGGAATGCGTCACGACGCAGGATGGGGCTTCAAGGATGAAAGAAAAAATTATATGGGATTTGATGAAGCACTTCCGATTTTTATAAACGGCTGTAAAAAAGTTACCGAATACGCACAGACTAAGGGTATTCAGACCATGATAGAAAATCACGGATTTTTCTGTCAGGAATCTCAGAGAGTTGAAAAAATCGTTTGCGGTGTAGGTAACAAAAACTTCGGAATGTTACTTGATTGCGGTAATTTTCTCTGTGCGGATGAAAATCCCGTGCAGGCATTCGGAAGACTTGTCAACTACGTTAAATACGTTCATGCAAAAGACTTTTTTGTCAGAAGCGGAATGGGATACGATCCCGGAATGGGATTTTTCAAAACACGTGGAGGCAATTATCTCCGAGGTACCATAATCGGTCAGGGAGATGCTCCGGTAAAACAATGTATTTCAATCATTAAAAATTCCGGATATGACGGATATTTAAGTGTTGAATTTGAAGGCATTGAAGAACCGGAAGCCTCAATCAAACAAGGTTTGGAAAACTTGAAAATGTTTGCGGAATAAGATTTAATGTAAAAAAAGACGGTTATAAAGGAATTTCACCTTTTATAACCGTCATTTTTATTTAATTATTATTTATTATCATTCTGATGTTCGGCAGCATACGCCTCTTCAATCATTTTCTGTTCTGCTTCCTTTTTAGCCTGTGCTTCTAAATCGGCAGCCATTTGAGCGGCCTTTTCTTCAATCTCTTTTTTCCTCTTTTCAGCGGAGGATTTAACAACAATGGGATGTTTCTTAATAACAAGGTTTATCACAACAGGAGCCAAAGCCGTTAAAATTGACAAAAAATAACCCCATGAAAGTGAAGCCGAAAAATCAGCACCGAATACTTTTGAAAATCCGGATGTTGCAAACAGGAAAAACAATCCGCCTAAACACAATCCGAGGAAAGCGGCAAAACCAAAGCCCACATTACGCTGAATACCTTTCGGTCCGCAGGACATAAACAACATAATGAAGTTTGCAACAAGAAGAACCGCACCGATGACAAAAAGCAAAATCGCAAGGAAATACATTATCGCCGCACCGGAAAGGGACTGTGAACCGAAAAGTTTAAACAATGCACCGAAATCAAGGGATAAAATTGCATTATAAACAGTTATTGCATTAGCGGAAATACTTGTTTTTACCATAGGAATATCAACATTGATTTTCGCCAGAGGTAAGAACAACATTCCGATAGGAAGAACAGATAATATAATTCTGACTATCGCAAGTTTTGAGCCGATATAAGAAGCTTTTACTCTGTCAAGAGCGTTATACATCTTATTTAAAGATATTTCAGCATCTATAATATCCTGTTCAAGACGTTCTTCCATTCCGTTATAGAAAATATTTACATTACAGTTAGGACAATTCGGTTTCCAATAAGTTTTTTTAAGATGAACTCCGCAATTAGGACAATTAGCCATAAATATTCCTCCACGTTAAAAACTATATCATCTAAATTTAACATATTTTGCACGAAAAATCAACATTTTTTTAAAAGAAAATCAAAAAAATGTTACACAGACATTCCGCCGTCAACGCTTATCACTTGTCCCGTGATATAATCCGAAGACGTATCGCATAAAAAATAAATACATTCTGCCACATCACATCCTGTGCCGATACGTCCGAGAGGGATTTCTTCCTTCAAAGCATCCATTGAATTTTCATCAAGATGACTGTTCATTTTCGTATCAATCACTCCGGGAGCAACACAGTTCACGTTTATCCCGGACGGAGCAAGTTCCTTCGACAAAGCCTTTGTCATACCGATAATCGCCGACTTTGAAGCAGAATAAGCAACCTCGCAAGAACCTCCGCATACGCCCCAGACGGAGGAAATATTAACGATTTTCCCGCATTTATTATGAATCATTTCCGGCAAAACGCTTTGAATACAGTTGGATGTTCCCCGTGCATTTACGTCAAAAATATAATCATATTCATCTGTCGTTACCTCGTCAAACGGTTTTTGCTTGATTGCAACACCTGCATTATTTACCAAAGCATCAATTTTCCCGAATGTCTTTTTTACAAGAGAAACAAGATTATCCGTTTCTTTTTTTGATTTAATATCACAACAGAATTTAACTGCATTTCCGCCGTTATCCTTTATTAAATTTACAATATTTTCCGCTTCGCCCATGTTACCGAAATAAACCACGGCAACATTCCACCCCTTTCGGGCAAAGAGCAAGGCTGTTTCTTTCCCTATACCTCCGGATGCACCGGTAATGATTACGGTTCTGCTCATTTTAACCTAAAACACCTGCAAGTTGATCCATATTTATCTTTTTATAACTGCCGGGAACGGTGAAATAGGACGAATCCGCACCTGCAACAAATTTATTTATCGTTATGATAACAGGCTCTGATGACATTGAACTGTCAGACATTTCTATCCTTTTCAGTTCGCTTGATGATACATCAAAGTAATACTTATAAACCGTTGTGCCATCGGAATATTCTTCACAGATATATGATTTCCCTCCGCTTGTAACATTGGTGGTTTTGTTATATTTTGCACTTGAACTGCCGAGACTTCCCATGACGTCTCCCGTACCCAGGTCTTCTTCGCTTTCACAATATTTTTTCAATGAGGGAAAAACGATATATGATTTTGAATTTGCGGAAATAATCTGCATTGTCATATTAAGCAGAGAACTTGACTTCATCTGCATAAAAATATCAGATCCGCTCATTGCAAAAACTATATTTGAATTCATGGTTGTGCCTTCCATTTTTCCGCTCCATGACATATCAATGGTGAATTTTCCGCTTTTGATTATGTTATAATATTTCTTTTCAAAAAGATTGGACTGTTCCTTTGCGGTAGTTCCTTCCGGCATTGTAGTTTCGGGAACAACTGTAACCGATGAGGAATTTTCCGTAGTAACAGGCTTCTTCGTCGGTTCAACCTTCACGGTAACGGGTTTTTTATTGCTTCCTGTAACGGTGTTTCCGTTTTTATCCACCTTAGGAACGATATAATGTAAAACGGTTTTATTTTTTCCGTTTTCATCAAGAATTTTCTGCCCGTCCTCATTTGTAACATATTCAACAGAAGTCGCTTCCGCTTTTACGGTAACATTTTTTCCGTTTTCATCCGTAACGGTTTCACCGTTAACATCCGTTACCGCAACGGTATAGTTTATGTTTTCGTTTTTCTTCGTACATGCAACGGTTGACAAAATAACCGTCAGCAAACACAAAAGAACAATAATTAACTTTTTATTTTTCATTAAAAGTACCCCTTTCGTTGTCAGGCTGCCAAAAGCCCACATACAATATTACACGAATGTAAAGACTAAATCAAGTATTATGACAAAAAAATAAATACCAAAATCAGCAGAAACTGTCAAATACGGTAAAAACCGCATCTGAATTTCCTGTTTTACATTCACAATATGATTATATATCAGACAGAATAAATTTTTTTGAAAAAACTATTGCAAAATAATTAAAATTTATATATAATATACTTCGTTGACAGTTTGCTGGTGTGGCTCAATGGCAGAGCAGCTCATTCGTAATGAGCAGGTTGCAGGTTCGATTCCCGTCACCAGCTCCAGATAATCCCGTACTTAATCGTATGGGATTATTTTTTTATTCATCAAATTTTATAATCGAACCTGCAACTACGCATCTTTTGCGTAGGCTGACGGAAGTCGAACACGTTACGCCTGACAAATGAAAATTTTATGAATTGCTTTGTCTCAATCCTTGAAATACGTTAGTATTCCTGCAGATTTCGACTTCGCACTTCAAAAAAATTTTGATTTGTCAGGTGCTTCGCAGTTCCTGCCGAAAAATTTTTTCGTCTGGGAAGTGTGAGTTTGCAGACAGGCTGACGCCTGTCAAAAATGAACACAAAGCAGACGGGAAAATGTTGCGAGCGAAACCGTAATGTGTTCGGCTTCCGTCAGCCGAAAAA
>JAZUKF010000082.1:0-7176 GCA_045643165.1 Acutalibacteraceae bacterium
AAAAATAACAGATAAATTATTATCTTTTATTTATTATTTGTTATCTATTATCTTTATATTTTCCACAATCCCTCCGTCAAAAGCAATGCTTTTGCCACCTCCCTTTACACAAGGGAGGCATGATTGAACACAACATTCATAAAGATATTTACCTGCTGAAACAATACCGATTTCAACAATTTTTCGGCTTTACTGAAACTTTGCAAAAATCTGTTCATCTGTCATCTGACTATCTGCTGTCTAAACAACCGTTCCCTACATTATCTATACGTCTGCTGTCTGAACGGCAGGAGCAAGCACCTGCCCTACGCTCGACAAATAATTTTATCAATACACAACGGGATTTATGCAAATCCGATTAAAAATTCCATTTATTTATTCCGATAGTTTCATCACGTTTTCGGTCAATTTTTCCATCCGAAACAGTAATCACAATTTCACCGGTGAGAGAAATTACACCTTTCAGCAAATGTCCTCCCACAATACTTGCGTTTTTACCTGCACAGGTAATATGAAGATGGACATACTCTTCATTATTCATGGTGGAAATGTTACCGGAAAGATTGGTTATTTCATGGTTGGTATCAAAGAAATATTTTTCATATTCTTTGCTTTCGGTATTGAAAACACCCACGGTAAAATTATCCGTTGCACCGATACCGGAAACAGTACCTGCGGATATTTTTTCCGCTTTTGCAACATTCATTACACATTCCGTAATCTCATCATTTTTATCAAGACGTACCGCAATAAAGTCGCCGTATCTTCTATATTCCATTTTTAATCCCTTTCTCCCACAATAAATTCCGCAACATCCGTCGGTGATTTCACGTTATAAACAAAGGAGAATTTATACATTCCGTCATCGCAGGGCTTAATATCATATCCGTCATATCCGTTGGATGAATTAAGAACGATTTTTTCCGGATTTCCGCCGTTCAATGCCATATATATCGGCGGACATTCTCTGCCCTTAAAGCCCTTCACCGTGATTGCGATATTATTTCTTCCGCCTGTTACGGTGAATTTCGCCATCTCATTATCCGCAACAACGACGGGTAAATATGTATCCTTCTCAACAGTACCCTTTACTGCCGTAACTTTAACGGGATAAACGAGGCTGTCCTCACGGACGGTCAGTACGTTTTTATCCTTATCCTCGTAGCCTGTACCCCAGGGAAGAAGTATGATATCAAGAGTGATTTTATCACCCTTTTTAAAACTGATTTTCTTTGCATCAAGTGTCAAAGCACCGTTTGTTTCATTCTTCGTGGAGAAATCACGGAAAACGAGAGGAATATCCTTTTGAACACCGTTTACAGTTATTTTTTTGTCCTTAACAAGCAAAGCAAAGTTACATCCGAAATGTGCTTCAACCTGTTCTTTTGTATCATCCGTAACATCGTAAAATCCGAAATAGGGACAGTTATTTCCCAAAGTGTAATAGACATCCTTATTGCTTGTGTCAACGGGAACGGTAACGGTTTCGTTATTTGCATTTAAGAAATCCGTCTTTTTGAATTTTACAAATCTGCCGTTGAAGTTGAAGAAATCAAAGTCTTTCTTGAAATTATCGTAGGTAACATCCTTATCGAAGGTAATATCAAGAGTATAGTATGTTCTGTTTTCATCGGTCTGAGGCATTTCAATATGTCTTAAAGAATAGGTGAAATTGCCGTTATCATCCTTATAATTATTCACAACATCGGAATATGTCAAACCGCAGGAATTTATTATACTTCCCGTGAACTCGTTATATTTTTCAACATAATTTTCACGGTGAGTCATAAATTTAAGAATACCTACGGAATTGAACTGAGGCTGACCTTCCCAGATTTCACCGCTTCTGTTTCTGAAATCAGGCAATACGAAGCCGTCCTTTTGGTAAACACCGTAGGGTGCAATACAGTTTGACTCCGTTGTACCTGTTGAAAGGTGGTAATAAGATACATGAAATTCAATGGAGGAAAGTTGTTTCAAAGGACTTTTGCCCCAATTCTGATAAAGATTGAGCAGTTTTATTTTCGTATCTTTCCCTGCTTTTATGCTTAACGGGAAGAATGTATCTCCGTACTCATAATCCTTATAGCCGTAAATCGGCTCACCGCCGTCTCCGCAGAAGTTTTTGCAAACCTCAACTTCAACAGGAACAAGTTTACCGTTATCATCAAGAATTGCTCCCGCTTCAAGACAACCGTTTCTGCCGTTTGAACGGATGAAAATGTTTCTGTCCGCCGAACCGCCCTTTACGTTTATGACGGCATTAAACTGCATTTCCGGGTTATCATAGGCAAGTTGGAAGAAAACGCCGTCCATTGTAAGGGTGTAACAACCTCTGAGAGCATCATAACCCACATACCGTGCATTGGAATTACCTGCCGAAACGGTAACTTCAAGAGGATTTCTCTCCTCCTTCGCAGCCTTTGCAATACCCTCGAAAGAATGTGTTTTATCGCTATAAACACGGCAACCCGTTGATACACGGTTTAATTTATAACCGCCCTCTTCTTTATAATCATTGATACCCTCACCCGGTGTATAAGCGGCATACTGAGTTACAATAAAACTGTTGTAATTTCTCTCAACCTTTAATGATTTTGCAGTACCGTTATCGGGAACGATAAAGCCCACTACACCCGTATCAATAATATCAAATGCAACATATTCCACCGACTCGGCATCAATATTTTCCTCGGAATAATGAGTTCCGTTTTTGTCAACGATCTGAATACCCTTAACCGTGTTTAACGGGATTTTAATTTCACTTCCGAACTCTTTAAGGTCCGTTGTGGGCTTATCGGCAAGTATATCATACTGCATATACATTTTATCGCCGTAAACGTGATAGGCTTTATCAACATAGAAATTGCCCTTTGAAAAATCACGGACATGACATTCGTAATAATATTCGCCCAGCCTTATGGTATTTATTTTACCCTTTTGAAGGGAATTTTCAAAATAATGCTTAACTCCGCTTTTATCCGTATAAAAAGATTTAAAAGAATTTTTAATATATGCTTTTCCGTTTCTGTCGGAAAGTGTTGCCGTTTTTTCCGCAGAAGACAGTTTATGAATGAATGACATATTGTCATTTGTCATTTTATACGCCGTCCTGTTTGTATCGGAATATGTACATTGAACGGAATTTTTAATATTATAAGCATACTCAACGGTATCGTTCAAATAGTAATCCGAAGTATCTTTAAGAACCGTATCCGTTTCCGCTTTCCTGATCTGACCTACACCGCAACCGGGTAGAAAAGAAAATAACGCAAGAAACCAGGAAATAATCTTTGTAATAATATTTGACATAAGTAACACCCCTTATTATCATTTTAAAATCATTTTATCATACCGATAATGAAATGTAAACAGTCTAATAATATATATTATATTTTTTTGCAACTGTAATCAATCCGAATTTCCTGCAAAGAAGCAAAGAAAACAATGCACCGATAAATGACTGCAAAATTTCATAGGGTAATTTTATCATGGCGTATTCAAATGTGCTGTAAATAAAAATCTTACCCAAAGTGTAACCGCTTACCATTATCACCGCACCCACGGAAACCGCAAGTATATCGGCAAACAATTTATGTTTTTTAAAGGTGTAATGTGATATCACGGAAATGACAACTGCCTGCAAACCGTGAGTTACGAGAGATACGAACATAGGAACAGGGTAAAAGAATAAATCGCCTAAAAATGAACCGATACCGCCCACCGCAAAGGCGGAAAAAGGATCAAGCAAAATCGAAGCGGTACAAATCGCAATATCGTTAAGATAGATACGTCCCCCCGGAACCTGCACACCGAATGAACTTAAAACTATATTCAATGCCATAAACAATGCCGTTATACAAATACGTGCCGCAGAGGTTTGAGTTTTTCCGTTTTTCACATTTTCACCCCTTTACTTTATGATATAAATGTATTATAATCAACTTGTGGTCATATTAAAATAATCAAAATGAGAAAGGTTTATATAACCAGATGAAAAAATATCATATTCTTTATACAAAACTGAAAGAGGATATTCTTTCGGGAAAATATGAAAAAAATAAAAAACTTCCCTCAAAGAGAAATATGTCCGACTCCACCGGGTACAGCCTTATAACCGTTGAAAAAGCATACGGAATGTTGGAGGATGAGGGATATATTTTTGCCGAGGAAAGAAAGGGATATTTTGTTTCGGAACTTGATTTTCAGGGGAATAATCTTTCCGATAATTCAAAAAAAATAAACCGTCTTGAAATACCCGACGATCACCCGAGCAGTAATTTTGAATATTCCGTCTGGTTCAGAACGATCAGAAAAGTTATTGCGGATAATGACGACCGTCTTTTTGTAAAATCCCCCTCAAAGGGATGCGAAATCCTCCGAAACGCCATTGCCGATTATCTTTTAAGATACCGGGGAATGACGGCACAACCCTCAAATATTATAATCGGTTCCGGTGCGGAACAGTTATACGAAACGGCGGCAAAAATTTTAGGGAGAGATAAAATTTTCGGCATTGAAAATCCCTGCTATCATCAGATTTTAACGGTGTATGAGGGAATAGGGGTAAAGGTATGTCCGCTTAATATGGGGAATGACGGAATATCCTCAAAGGAATTAAAGGAAAAACATTTTGATGCACTTCACGTTACTCCGTTTCACAGTTATCCCACGGGGATTTCCACATCCGTTTCAAAAAAATATAAATATTTAAAATGAGCAAATGAAACGGGAAACTACATTATCGAAGACGATTTCGACAGCGAATTTTTCCTGCCCGGTCATCCCGTAGAAACACTTTATTCCCTTGACGGTTCAGACTCCGTGATCTACATAAACACATTCTCAAAAAGTTTATCCCCCGCCATGAGGATAGGTTACATAATTCTGCCCGATAAACTTATGCCGGAATACGAGAAAAAATTAGGCAGACTTTCCTGCACCGTCCCGGTTATGGATCAATATATCCTTGCGGAATTTATTTCCTCCGGCAGTTTTGAAAGGCACTTAAATTCCATGAGAAGAAAAATCAACAAATCTTTATCGAACACACATCATAAAAATTTATAACCGTACCGTCAACAAAAACAAACTGCTTTTTATATTCATCAATATGTCTGATTTTCCCTTTATATCTGACATATTTCCCGCCGTTTTTTTTACTGTCCGGAATAAAATATTCCATTTCGGTTTCAGGTCTTGATTTGATTTTCGTTCTTAATAAATTCAACGCTTCGTCAAGGCTGAACTTTTCTTCATCGGATAATTCCTCTTTTTTATCCGTCAGCCGTTCTGCTTCGCCAATCGACTCCTCGTAACCGTTCAATGCTTTAAATGAAGCAAACTGAGATGCCCTGTCATGAAAAGACATGGGCGTTTTTTCTTCATATTTTATGCGGGGTAAATGAATAATATCCTCATAAGGGTTTTCCGTCATGCTTTATGTCCTCCGATTTGACTGTTTCTTTCCGTCGCCGTAGCACCTTCCATAAGGCTCATGGCTTTTATAACTGCATTTCTTCCGTATTTTTCTCTTAATTTTATAATCGCTTCCTGCCTGCTTCTCTCCTTTGCAAGGCGGATATTTTCAAGTATTTTATCCTCTTCACGTTTTTTAAGGTCGGTAAAAAAATCAAGTTGTTCCGCTTCCTCCGTTTTCGGAATATCAACTTCGTAAATCACATGATTTGCAACTATATTAAGCCTTCTTATCAAAAGACTTTTTTCAACGATTTTATTAAAAAGTTCCGTTACCGCATTTCGTATAACCTTTTCCGAAGAAGTAAATGAACCGAGATTTACGGAGCCGTGAGCATGTTTCGGCACAACTCTGCCGTACCAATCTTTTTTTATTTCTCCGCCGTAATCGGAAAGAAAACTTTTCACATCATAACCCACATTCAACACGATCTGATTTGTAACAAGACGCTTTGAAACGAGGTCAAACACAAGCGAATCAGCCATTTCCTTCATCACAAGCAGTGCATTTTCAAATGTGTAGGGAAATTTCAGCACCTGCCCTGTACTTATACTGTTATTTTCCGCTCTGTATCCTTTGATATGCTCCATTTCAACAGGCTCATATCCCCAGGCATGGTCAATGATCAGTTCCGCATTCACTCCGAAAGTTTTATAAAGTTTATCTGCCCCCGTTATGGAGAAACGTGCAATATCCCCCATGGTGAAAAGTCCCAGACTTTCCAGCCTTTTTGAATATCCTGCGCCTATTCTCCAGAAATCGGTTAAAGGTCTGTGAGTCCACAATTTTTCCCTGAAAGAAATTTCATCAAGTTCCGCAATACGCACACCGTTTTCGTCCGCTTTAATATGCTTTGCCTCCACATCCATTGCGATTTTGCACAGATACAAATTAGGTCCTATCCCTGCGGTGGCGGTAATTCCCGTTTGGGAAAGCACATCCTTTATCATCATTTCCGTAAGTTGACGTGGTGTCATTTTATACATTTCAAGATACTGTGTGACATCAATAAAAACCTCATCTATTGAATAAACGTGCATATCATCCGGTGAAATATATTTCATGTAGATGTTAAATATTTTTGTGCTGACTTCTATATATTTCGCCATTTGAGGCGGTGCAACGATATAATCAATTTCAAGACCGGGATTTTTATTAAGTTCATCAAGAAAATATGATTTCCCTTTAAATTTTTTCCCCGGTATATTCTGACGGCGTGAATTGTTGAGCATCGTAACCTTTTGAATAACCTCAAACAGCCTTGCTCTGCCGGGAATACCGTAGGACTTCAAAGAGGGTGAAACCGCAAGACAGATAGTTTTTTCCGTCCTGGATTTATCCGCAACAACAAGGTTCGTATTAAGGGCATCAAGTCCCCTTTCAACACATTCCACGGAAGCATAAAATGATTTTAAATCAATGGCAATATACGTTTTTTTATTTTTCTCCATCTCTTGGCCTCCGTAAATTATTTTATTCCTTTGACAGTATTTTATCACATTGATTTCCGAAATTCAATAGAAAAACGAACATTTGTTCGATTTTTTTAAAATAAGAAAGGGGCTGTCGCATTTAAGTGCAGAAAGCGTTTTCTTTGTCCCGAAGGCGTACATAGGTACGTCGAGTGGGCAAAAAAACGTTTAGAAAAGCAAAATGACATAACAATCAAATGAAATAATCATAAAAAAGACGGTTAT
>JAZUKF010000083.1:0-10376 GCA_045643165.1 Acutalibacteraceae bacterium
GCTTTTGCCATATCATTTACGAGCCGAAGAAACATATCTTCTGCCTGCTTGTCAATATCGGCAAGGTGTTTCCAAAGTGTGCCGTTCATCTGCATAATGTTGAATGTAACCCGCTGATTTTCCATAAGGTAGCGTTTGTGCCGCATACCCCATACGCCGATGTGAATGTTTTGTTCTTCGGGCGGTAATGTCAAATCGGGGATAAGATAATCGCCGACCTGAGTGTAAGTTCCGCCGTTCTTTTCAAAATTGCTTTGTGTCATAATCAGACCTCCAATAAAAAATATTTATGAGATGTCCGATTTTTCATAGATAAATGAAAAATCCGAACCCTTCTCCAACTTGGAATATAAGGTTCGGATTATTCGAGTTTGGTGCCGGTGACCGGGGTCGAACCGGTACGGTATCGCTACCACTGGATTTTGAGTCCAGCACGTCTGCCAATTCCATCACACCGGCGAATTGACTTTTTATATTATAAAATATAAATCCGTAAAAATCAAGTATTTTTGTAAAATTTATGTGATATTTTTTAAATAATGATTTTTATATATAACTTTATATTGAAAAAAATTATATTTAATGTTATACTTTTAGCAGTAATTTGAAAACGAGGTATTATAATGAAAAAGGTTTTATCAATTCTGTTGTGTATCACTATAATTTTTACTGCATTTTCAGTTATTTCTCATGCAGAACCGGAAATTGAAATAAAAGGAAATATATCAGATTATCCGGTAATCGTTATTCCGGGTATCAGTGCTTCATGGCTATATCTCGGTGATAACCCGGAAACGGGTATAAATGCCTGGTCCGGTATGGATATCTCTAAATTATTACCGCTTCTGAAAGAACAAATCGGTCAGCTTGCTGTCGGCGTTGCAACCATGAGTAAAGATGATGCTGACAGAATTGCAAAAATTCTTGCTGATGATATTAAAACTACATGGAAATATATGGCGTTTAACCCCGACGGTACAAGTAAGTATGATTTAAAGCCTTATGCTTTCAAACCCGAAGAAACATCTACCGCTTATCTTGATAAATTGGATTACGGATTTTGTATTCACGATCGTGAAAATGCCGATATTATTGCTGATTATATAGGTGAAGAAAATATCTATAACTTTAATGTTGACTGGCGTTACGGCACTGAACACTGTGCAAATATACTTAATGAATATGTTAAAGGAGTTAAAAAACTTACAGGCAGTGATAAAGTAAATATAATTGCTACAAGTCAGGGGGGACAGATCGCTGCCGCATACTTAACTCTGTTCGGTGATGATATGGATGCAAATAATGTTGTTCTTTCATCTCCGGCAATAGGCGGTTCTTCTCTTGCTTCCGATTTACTCGGCAGAAATGTAAGAGTAAATGAGGAAGGTCTCATGAGAATGATCGAACACGGTATGTATATGGAAGATGATTACGAATGGTTGTTGAAAGCAAATGAACTGGGATTTATAGATAATATTTTTAATTCACTTATTCCGTACCTTATGAACGGGATGGGATATTGGGGTGCTGTTTGGGACCTTGTTCCTTCTAAAAATTATGAAACTTTGAAAAAACAGCTTTTAACTTCACCTGAAAATAAAAATATTATTGAAACAAGTGATCGTTTTCACTATGAAATTTTGCCTAAGGTAGGTGAGAAATTCCGTGAATTAAGAAAAAACGGAATGAACATCTCTATTGTTACGGGTACCGCAGAGCAAGTTCTTACAGGTGATTATGTTTATTCCGACGGTGTAATCAATGTAGAAACAGCAACCGGTGCTTATTGTGCAAGATACGGTCAAAGGTTTGAGGACGGTTATACACAGAAGTACGATTGTAACGGTAAATATAAAATTTCTCCTGCAATGGATATTGATGCTTCCTGTGCATATTTGCCTGATAATACATGGTTTTGCGAAAGCATTTATCATGGCTGGACATATTTCAGCGAGTGTACCAAACCGCTCGGAATGACATTACTTCTTTCCGATCATATTAAAGATGTTTATTCTGATAAAGATTTTCCGCAGTTTATGGTATCGGATAATTTATCAAAATCAATTTATTTCTATTTTGATAATTGCTTTGACGGATATCTTAATTCTTCATCAACAAATTTAGTTGTTAAAAATGTACTTAAAAACAGCGAAATGAAAATTGTCGGAATATACTGTGATAATTTAAATTTAAAGTTTAAATATAATTCCGAAAAAATATTAGAACCGGGTGAAACCGTCAAAATTCCCTTTTACGGTGATATTCCGAAAGTAAGCGGAAAATGTATTCATGTTACTGTATGTTACAAAACAGATACAAAAACTCCTCTTAACTACAAAACTAACGGATATACAATAATGAACGGAGAAAAAATCTTAGGCTCAAATAATATGATGAAAATCGAGGCGACAACTCCTTTTGAAAAATATACCCCCGGATTTATTGTTGATTTATTCTCAATATTCGGATTAAAAGAAGTTGCATCATTGTTTTCAATTATTATATATTCATATTTCCAAAATATATTCAAATGAGGGTAAATAAATGAAAAAAATATTATCAATTTTTCTTGCTGTATTGATTGCATTATCATGTACAACATTTTGTTTCGCAAAAAAAGATGTTAAAAACTATGTTTTATTAGGTGATTCAATCGCTCAGGGCTTCGGGATATTTAACCGGGATGAAGCCTGTTACGGAAAAATTGTTGCCGATACTCTCGGATATAATTATAAAAATTACGGTATTGACGGATACAGATCAATAGATTTGGTTGAACTTTTAAAAACAGAAGAAGTGCAAAACAGCATTAAAAATGCTGATTTAATAAGCCTTTCCATTGGCGGAAATGATTATTTGCAACAAAATTTACCTGTTATTATTTTCAGTATTCTTCGAGGCGATTTTCATTATCTTGATGATATTGAAGAAATGTTTATCGAAAACTTTGCAAATATTATTTCATCCGTTAAAAAGTTAAACCCGAAGGCAACGCTTATTGTTCAGACTTTATATAACCCGAGAGTCGATTTGCTCCGTGATATTTATGCTCATGCAACAAACAGAGTAAATAAAAACATCAGAGATTATTTATCTGCTCATCCCGGAGATTTTTATCTTCTTGACACGGTTCCTTTTATGGAAGGACATATTGAATGTGTTGCGGTTGATACAGTGCATCCCAGCGCGGTAGGAAATGAAGAAATTGCAAAAGCCTTAATAAAAAAGCTCAATGAAATCGGAATAACCGATTGCACTGAGCCTGTTATAAATAAAATCGGTATTGATGAAATACCTTTTTCATCTTATATTATCAGAGGAATTAAAATTGCAATAGAAAGTGTATTGAATATATTTAATTTTTAAATACCCAGTCGGACATTTGACCTATCTTGTCCCACATTTTATTTGATTTTTTAACCCATTTATCAAACTTTTCCGGTGTTTTTGGATATCTCATATAATGTAAAAACAAGCCTATTCCTTTAACTCCTCCGGAAAACATATCGCATATTTCTTTTCTCTTGATTTTTTTGGTAGCAATTCCTTTTATAATCGAACATAACATTCTGATTACATCGGCGGCATTTAATTTGTCGCCGTTTTCATTTTCACTGAGGATTTTATTATTAAATATCGTATCTTTTTCAAAAAGATATTCGTTTGTTTCAATGGAATGATAAAGTGCTTTTGTCAAAGCCGCCAACATTAAAATGCTGTCTTTACCTTCATTTTTATAATATTTTTTATTTATTTCCCAAAGTTTTTCTCTTGTGGGATATTCATTATTTTTTAATATTTCCGTAATTGTTTCTATTGCATAGTTTTCAAGAGGTAATTGTGCAATACAACCTTCTCCGTTATTTGCTTTTGTAACAGATGCGGCATCACCGAATGCGATAAATCCGTTTTCGACAAATGAATATAAAGGTCTGTGATAAGGTGTTATACCTCTTTCGGTTTTGACTATTTCAAATTCAGGTATTTTTACATTTTTTATGAATTGCTTAATTGTTTCTTCTCCCGCTTCATAACTGTTTGATGAGCCGATACCCATAATACAGTCGGCATCATCACCGCAGGGGGCGAGCCAACTTTTATAATACATATAAAAATGTGATTTATTCCATTTTTCTTTAAGCGGTTCTTTAAATCTTATGTAATACAAATTAACAAAGAAAACATCCTTTGAAGTGAAATCAAATTTTTCAACATCAAAACTATCCGGTAATGACCTTCTGACACAGGAACTTATTCCGCTGCAATCAACACAAAGTTTACAGGAGCAGGAGGTTTCATTATTATCTTTAATAAATGTTACACCGATTATTTTATTGTTATCAATGATAACATTTTTGAAAGTGCAGTTATATTCGATATCGACACCGCTTTTTAATGCCTCATCGTTCATATAAAGCATATATTCATGTCTGTGCATACCGATAACCGTTTGACCGCTGAATTTAACGTGATTACCGTAGGGAGAAAATGTATATGACTCGTTATATTTGAATTCATAAATTCCGTCTCCCGGTTTTACTTCGGGTAAATCAAATTTATTTCTTTCATGTTCGATAAAATGGAAAATATCATATCCTGTGTTTAAATTTTCACGTGATGATTTTTCTATCATTAAAACAGAAAAACCGTTTTTAGCCATTTTTTCAGCAAAGTACGAACCGGCACTTGATCCGCCCACAACAATAATATCATATTTTTCTTTCATAATCTTCCTCCGGAAATAATTCTTGTTAATAATAATAACATAAAATAAAATTTTTTCAATATTATAAAAAAATTTTTTGAAAATACTTGCATTTTGCATAAATATGTGGTACAATTTTTCAGCAAAACGCACGTAAGGGGATTAGTCTGCCTGTGCACAAAGTGTTGCAGACTGAGATGAACCTTGCGGTGGAAAAACTAAAGGAGGCAATATTATGTCAGTAGTATCAATGAAACAGCTTCTGGAGGCCGGCGTTCACTTCGGTCATCAGACAAGAAGATGGAACCCCAAAATGTCCCGTTATATCTTTACGGAACGTAACGGAATTTACATCATCGACCTTCAGAAAACAGTAAAAAAACTTGAAGAAGCGTATCTTTTTGTACGTGAAATCAGTGCCGACGGCGGAGATGTTCTTTTTGTAGGAACAAAGAAGCAGGCTCAGGATTCCGTAAAAGAAGAAGCTATCCGTTGCGAAATGCCTTACGTTAATGCACGTTGGCTCGGCGGTATGCTCACAAACTTCAACACTATCCAGAAGAGAATTAAAAGACTTCAACAGCTTAAAAATATGGAAGCTGACGGTACTTTTGATCTTCTTCCCAAAAAAGAAGTTATTAAACTTAATCTTGAAATCGAAAAACTCGAAAAATTCATGGGCGGTATCACAGGTATGAAAAAACAGCCTGCCGCTATGTTTATTGTTGACCCCAGAAAAGAAAGAATTGCAGTTGCCGAAGCGAAGAAACTTCATATTCCGATCATCGCAATCGTTGACACAAACTGTGATCCCGATGAAATTGATTATGTAATTCCCGGTAATGATGATGCTATCCGTGCAGTAAAACTTATTGCAGGTGCTATGGCTGATGCTATTATCGAAGGCCGTCAGGGTGAACAGTCTGCTCCCGCAGTTGAAGATGCCGAAGCAGAGGTTGTCGCTGATGTTGAAGTTGAAGCTGAAGCTGTTAAAGAAGAAGCAGCTGAATAATTAAAAAATTAACTCTGCCCGTATTATTCGGGCAGAATTTAAAATTATAATAATATAGGAGGATTTTAAAATGGCATCATTTACAGCTAAAGATGTTCAGGCTTTACGTGAAAAAACAAGCGTAGGCATGATGGAATGTAAAAAGGCTCTTGTTGAAGCCGACGGCGATATGGACAAGGCTATTGATATTCTCAGAGAAAAGGGACTTGCCGCTGCTACTAAAAAGGCAGGAAGAATTGCCGCTGAAGGTGTTGTTCTTGCTTATAATGATGAAGCAAAGAAAGTCGGCGTTGTTGTTGAGGTTAACTCCGAAACAGACTTCGTTGCCAAAAACGATAAATTTAAAGATTTCGTTCTCAGCGTTGCCAAAACTATCGTTGAAACTAATCCCGCAGACGTTGAATCTCTTCTTGCCGGTAAACTTAACGGCAGCGACAGAACTGTTAAGGAAAACCTTAATGATTTAGTTCTTGCAATCGGTGAAAATATGAATGTAAGACGTTTTGAAAGAGTTGAAGGAATTGTTTCAACTTATATTCACGGTAACGGTACAGTTGGCGTTATGGTTTCCTTTGATGCTGATGATTCCGTTGCAGGAAACGATGAATTTAAGGCTATGGGTAAAGATGTTGCAATGCAGGTTGCCGCAATGTCTCCTCAATTTGTTTGCCCGAAATGTGTTCCTGCCGAAGTTGTTGACCATGAGAAAGAAATTCAAATGGCTCAGATCAAAGCAGATCCCAAAATGGCTAACAAGCCCGAAAAAGTACTTGAAAATATTATTGCCGGTAAAATCAACAAGTTCTATAAGGAAGTTTGCCTTGTAGAGCAGGCATTCGTTAAAGACGGCGATATCAGTGTCGGTCAGTATGTTGATAAGGTTGCAAAATCCATCGGAACTGAAATCAAAGTTAAGAATTTCATTCGTATGGCAAGAGGCGAAGGTCTTCAGAAGAGAGAAGACAATTTCGCTGATGAAGTTGCAAGTATGATGAAATAAAAATTGTATATTAAACAGTCCTTGGTTAACGAGGGCTGTTTTTTTTTATTTTGTAATAATTTTTAATTGAAATTTTTGAAATAATGTTGTACAATGTATATGTATAATTTTATTTTCATAGGAGGTTGTAATATGAAATCTAAAACATTCAAAGTTACTGTTTTCCTTCTTTTAATTATATTTATTACATCTTCTTTTTCCATTACCGGTTTTGCATCATTTTGGAACGGTAAAGTATCCGAAAATGCTCCTGCTATTACAAATGACGGCTATTATCTTATTTCAGACGGTGAGGACCTTGCCTGGTTTTCTGAAAATGTAAACAGTAAAACTAATCCTAATCCTTCCCTTAAAGCCAAATTGACAAATGATATTTACTTAAATGATGACAGAACTAATTTTTATTGGACACCTATCGGTAATTATTCCGACGGTAAAATTTTCAGCGGTATTTTTAATGGCTGCGGATATACAATTTACGGTTTGAAAATATCAAATACATTGAGTTATCAAGGCCTTTTCGGCTATATTTCTTCGGCGAAAATAAGCAATGTTAATATTTCTTCCTCTGTAATAAATGCAAATTCAAATATCGGCGGAATATGCGGTTATTCCGACTGTAATTCCGTTATTACTTCTTGCCTTGTTGATTGCGACATCACTGCTTCCGGCAGTAATATCGGCGGTATTTCCGGCTATGAAAATGACCATACCGTAATATCAAAATGCGGTTTTTCAGGAAAAATCAAGAACGGAACATTCAGAATAGGCGGTATTACAGGTGCTTCCGCCGTTTACAGCGAAGTTGTTCAGTCTTTTAATACCGGATCTATTTCTTCAAACGGCAAATATGTTGGCGGAATTATCGGTACAAGTTCTGCAGGAACTGTTGAATGTTGCTATAATACAGGCACGATTTCCGGCGAAAACTATGTTGCGGGTATTGTCGGAAATAATGTAGGTAATATTTATTGCAGTTATTCGGCATCCGAAATAATTTCTCCCAACGTTAAGAGTGCAATATCGGCACGAAATGTCCAGGTTGATATTCAAAATTGTTTTTATGACAAGGATTTATTTCCATATTCGGAGGAAAACGCCGTACCCAAATTTTCAAATGACATGAAAAGACATTCTTTTATAAATGTTTTAAATGATTCGGGCGGGGATTTTAATTATGACTATATGCTTGTTAACAAGAATTATCCCATTCTCGGTTGGCAACTTGATATAAATCTTTGGAGCGGTTCAATTTCCAAGCCTGCTTTATCAAAGGACGGAACGTATTACATAATAAATAACGGTGAAGAACTTGCATGGTTTTCAGGTTTAGTTAACGGAACATTAAAAGACGGTACATCGCAAAATACTTATGCCAACGGAATGTTGATGAGCAGTATTATTCTCAACATAGGTGAATTTGATGATAATTCCAACTTATGGACTCCCATAGGTAATGTTACTGAATTTAACGGTCAATTTGACGGAAACGGTTTTACCGTCAGAGGTGTTTACGTTGACGGTGAAAACGATGTCGGATTGTTCGGAAACATTTCCGCCATCGGCAGTGTTACAAATTTAACTATTGCTGAATCAAAATATAACGGAAACGAAAATGTGGGAAGTCTTGCAGGAACTAATTACGGAAATATCAGCAAAATAAAATGTGTATTTTCTGAAATTAAAGGTAATAACAATGTGGGCGGAATAATCGGAGATAACGGAGGAGAGATTTTCTACTGTTCTTCTGTTGATTCAACCGTTCAGGGCAAAATTCGTGTGGGCGGTTTGATAGGTGTTAATTCATCCGGCGGTTCGATTTCCACCTGTTGTTCTTCAAATAATGTTAATGCTCAATCATATGCCGGCGGTTTGGTTGGGCAGTGCAATTCAAATATAAGTCTTTCTTTTAATTCCGGCAACATAACCGCAACAGGCAGTTATGTCGGCGGTATTACCGGCGTTCAATTCAATTCATCATCAGTTACAAACTGTTATAATACAGGTGATATTTCCGCAAATTCCAAAGTCGGCGGTATATGCGGAATAATCAGAGAGAATTCTGTTGTTCAAAAATGTTATAATGTCGGTAATATATCCGGAAGTGTTGATTCTGCCGCAGTTGTGGGAAATCTTCAAAGCGGAAATATAATTAACTGTTATTATGATTCAACGAGAATTTCCGCTATTGATAAGAATGCGACATATAAAACTACCGAGCAAATGACCACTGCTTTATCTATCACTAATTTATCCGGTTTTGAAAGAAGTGTCTGGACCGCAAAAAACGATTCGGATTATTTTGTTTATTATCCTCAAATTACAGAGTTTGCAAATTCCGGAGATTTTGATTTGGCGGATACTTCATTAAACAGTGTTTCCTATTTGAAATACGGATTGAAATGCAAAGTAACAGTAGGGGATGATGTTTCCTATCATAAGTCATTAAACGATGCATCGGATTATATCGGAACGGGAAAGGGAACTATTTCTCTTTTTGAAGATATGGACGTTAAACAAACAGTTACAATTAACGGTGATGTTACAATTATCAGCGAAAATGAAAATATAATTTTATCTCGTGCAATTTATCTTTTTGGCACACCGTTTTCAGTTAACGGAACTTTGACATTCGGTAATTCCGGTCGTTCTGCCGAAAAATTTGTTATAAAATGCGGAAAGTTAAATGATCCCGCAAATGTCAAAAAGACCGAGTCTTTTGTTACGGTAAATGAAAACGGAACATTTAATATGTATAATACTGAATTTTATTCCGGAAATGCACTTAAAGGCGGTTTTATTACAAATAACTCGGTTGTTAATCTTTATTCCGGTGAAATAAGAAACTGTGAAGCAACTGCATACGGCGGAGTGGTTTATAATAACGGAATTTTAAATATTTATTCTGTTGATATACATGATAATAACGCAAAATTATGCGGAGGCGTTATTTCTAACGGAACTGACGGTATCACGAATATAAATACAGGTGCATATATTCACGGCAATTTGTCCGGTGACGGCGGTGCAATTTATATCGAAGATGGGGAAGTAAATATTATCGGCGGAACGGTAAATAATAATTCTTCTTCAAACGGCGGTGCAATTTATGTTGACGGCGGTCAGTTGAATTTATATGACGGAACGATTTATGATAATAAAGCAACACTTTTCGGCAACGGTGTTTATAACAACAGTACGGTTAATTTCTATTCCGGCGGTACTGTTGATTTAAGCAATGATTTATATTTACCGGAAAACAAATACATTACCATGTCGGAAAAATCATCATATTCTGTTCCGATAGTGTTAATAACTCCTGAAAAATATGATAGTAATGTTAAGATTGTAAACGGAAAATATTGTGCCATGAACTATAAATTATGTTCTGTTTCGGAAAATTCCGGTATAGTCTGGCATATGAATTCAAGCGGACATATTGTTAAAAATACACTTAATGATGTGGCTATGGTAAGTAACTTCGGTGCTTATAATGTTTATTATACATCACTTGAGGAAGCACTTGAAGATATCGGAAATGAAACTGCGGTAATCACTTTGATTGATGATGTTGTATTAACGAAAACTCTTGAAATCAAAGGTGAAATTACAATTTATTCCGACGGAGATGTTCATACAATTTCCGCATGTGAAGGTTT
>JAZUKF010000084.1:0-3715 GCA_045643165.1 Acutalibacteraceae bacterium
ATTGTTCAATCATATCTTTATGTCCTTTTCTGTATAAATTATTAAGTAATATTATATTACATTCTTCCGGCAGTTTCAAGTCGTTTTACCGTGATTTGCAATCTTTGTAAACCAAGAATACAACAATCGTAAATCCTTGATTTTATTGCGGAATTATGATATACTCATTGTGTCATTTCGAAATCCGAAATAATTCAAAAAAACAGTAGCCTTTTTTCGGAATGCTTCGTATAAAGGAATGCAAGGGAAAATTTGCCGAAGCTGCAACATTTTCCGGTTCTGCTGTTTGTTAAGAAATGAAATTAAAATCCGAAAGGAGTACCGTCATGAAAAGCAAAGAAGAATTAAACGCTCTCAAAGAGGAAGTTGAAGCACTGAACAAAAAACTTTCGGAGCTTACCGAGGAAGAACTCGAGCAGGTCTCCGGCGGCATTTCGCCCTGCCGCGGCGCTATTTTGATCGGTACCTCCGCATGCTTCGTTGGGCATACCGGCTTTATATTCAACAGTGCGTCTCAGGGCGGTGCTGTTTGCGGCGGCCACGGCTTGCCTGTCTCCGGCTTCGATGGCTTTGCGCCCACCGACCAGAATGAAACATCGGGCATCAATGAGTGAGCGCCCCGCTTTAACAAATCCGGCATCGAAATCTATACATCTGCTGTCTTGAATGAAGGGTGTTTTTATGAAAAACAATAACCGCCGCAACACGGCAAGTGTACCGGCATCGCCGCAAAACAGGCGAAAACTGCCGAAATGGAAACTGTTTTTTCACAGGTATGAATATTATTTTATACTTGTATTGCTTCTTGCAACGCTCGTGCTCGGCATCATTTTGCTGTGCAGGGGCTGCTCGAAAATGCAGAACGCTTCCGATTTTGACGGGATATATTATATTGATGACTATACGGCGTATGAGTTTGACGGCAAGGGTAAAGGTGCAATGTGTCTGGGTGAAACAACAAGATATGTTTTCGATTATTCTGTTAAGAACGGCACCGTATCTTTTGAATACGAAGACAAGCGCATCAATGACACAACTTACACTTTCACATTAAACGGCAATACAATCACCATTACCGAAACAAACGGAGCGAATTCTTACACTATGACGAAAAAGTGAAATATTCTCGTTTCACTCGAATGTGAAATGTGAGATTTATCAAGGCGAAGCCTTGTATATCATCCGTTCCGACAAGAAACGGTATATCACCAATTCCGCAAGGAATTGTATATCACCAACACGAAGTGTTGTATCTCATCAAGCCACAGGAATGCACGCTGACGCGTGATGAGATACAAGGTCGGCTTTGCCGACCTTGATGATATACACGCCTTACGGCGTGGTGATATACCAAGCCTGCGGCTTGGATAAAAAGGGGCTGTAAAAAAACAGCCAAAAAAATCCGGAGTTCACTTGAAAAAGTGAGCCCCGGAATATTTTTTAGTTTTTTGACTGTTGAATTTCATTTTTCAAAGCAAAAAACAACATTCACAAAACGCTAACCAAGCCCTGCGGCAAATTCAGCCGCAAGGGGATAAAAAATGTTCAAAACATGTTAAAAACTATGCTGCGTTTGCTTTTGCGATTCGTTTCAAATGGAATTTATGAAGATTAAAACCGCAGCAAATTAGTGAAATTTCGAGGTTCAGACCAATAAGTCCTCTTCTGCGTGCTCTTGTATATGCACGATTCCATTTGATACTGCCGTATGCACCCTCAGCCTGAATACTTCTGTTCATCCGAAGTAATGCACCGTGTGTGCTATTCAGATTGCCGATGACTTCCCGATGAAAAGCGGTAAGCTCCTCGTTCAATCTGACCACACGGTTTCCTTCACATTTGCAGCAGTCTTGTTTTAACGGACATCCGGAACAATCCTCGCACTGATAAAGTTCCTCTGTTCTGCCGTAATGATTACCTTTTATCTTTTTTTGTCTTCAAAAAACGAAATTCCTTACCGTTAGGACATACAGGATATCCGTTTTCATTGATGGGAAAATTAACCGCTCTGTACGGATCATTGTGATATTTACTGTCTTCTGTTTCTTTTTTGAACATCGTGAATTTCATATATTTCTTCATTCCGTGTTCTTCGCAGAAAAGATAATTGTCAAAACTTCCGTAACCGGCATCTGCCACCGGATATTCCGGATAGTGCCCGTATATCCGGTAAAATCTGTTCATTAACGGTTGAAAACAATCCAGATCATTTGCATATTGCATTATGGTATGAACTGCAATATATTCATCACATATACCAAGTTGAATATTGTACCCCGGAAGTAATTGGTCATTACCCATGTAATCCGTTTTCATTCTCATAAATGTTGCATCATTATCTGTTTTTGAAAAACTGTTCCTTGTTTCTCCGCAGATTTGTATGTGTTCGGCATATTTTTTCAGTTTTTCCGTGTATTCAACAAGTTTTTCATATAGCCTTTGCTCTTGTGTTTTGTGATGACCTCTGCCGTTGATGAATTCTTTGGGCTTAATGCCGGTTAATGATATATATTTCGCTTGCAGTTCTTCAAGATATTCAATCGCATATTCTTCCCTTAACCCGAATTTCACACCTTGATAAACAAGCATTTCGTTGATTTCTTCAAACAAAGCAGATATTTTCAAAAATGTTTTTTCTCTGTTTTTTATGTTGCTCTTTTTCCACACCCAACTGTATTTGTTTGCATTGGCGATGATTTTTGTTCCGTCTATGTAAACATGATTCAAATCTACATTTTCTTCTTCAAAGATATATCCGTTGATTTCCGCAAATATGCTCTCAATGGATGTATTCAGAGAATCATTCATAAAGTTGTCTATCGTCATGAAACTCGGTGCCTTTTCTCCGTCAAGCAGCCACATAAACCGTATGTCTGTTTTGCACAACTTTTCTATGTTTCTGACCGACTCATATCCGTTTTCCATAAATGCGAACAGTATTACTTTCAGCAGTTTTTCGGAATCATATCTCGGTCGTCCTGTTTTGCGTTCCTCAACCGCAAAATATTTATTCAGGTCAATATGTTCCATTACTTCACAAAAAGTATATACCGGGTCGGAAATTTCTATTATTTTTTCAATTTCCAGTGGTAATTTTAATTGATATGGTGTACAATATCTTTGTGGTAATATATTTTTCATGGTAGTTAAATTATACCACAAAAAGAACCGCTTTCACACTTCTTTCGTGTGATTGCGGTTCCTTTTTTCGGGACTTTTTTTACAGCCCCAAACACCAAAAACAAAGCGGGTGTCCATTCAAGTACTGAATGAACACCCGAAATGGTGCGAGTAACAGGACTTGATTCTCGCGAACGGTTCGCCGAGGGCTCGCGGCTCTGACGCTCCCCCGGAGCGTCATTCACTCCCGCGCCGCTTCAAGTCCTGATTTTCTCTTACTAACAAAAAAGAACCCCCGAGGGGGATTCTTTTTTGTTGGTACGAGTGTTCTTACAGGACTAAACGAAAATATAAGTAAAATAAGGCTTCGGCAGAGGACGCTGTCATTTTTCAAATGATATATCGCTCACGCGATATGATATACGGCTTACGCCGTATGATATATTTGCTTTGCAAATATGAGATAATATCCGTTTCTCATACGCGAAGCGTATATCATCCGCTGAAGGCGGATATCATATCGAAGATATATCACCCGTTCCGCAAGGAACGGATATCATTGAAAAAAGCACTTGCCGAAGCAAGTGTTTTTTCA
>JAZUKF010000085.1:0-10874 GCA_045643165.1 Acutalibacteraceae bacterium
AGAACGAACAGAGAATATTTTAATGCCAATGACTTTGTAGTTGCAAAAACACATTCAATGCTTTGAGATAAGTCAGCAAAATAGTCGGTAAAAATCTGTGTTGAACTTATAATTCCGTCAGTTCTTTTTTGGAGAAATAACGTATAATCCACAGCATTGTCAAAGGGAACTTTCGGGCAAAGGAAATTAAAATAAAAGAATGAAATAATCAACGTCAAATATGTTACGGCGGAAAAGATTATTGTTACCTTATCATTTTTACTTTTATAAACCTCATATAAGATCGGGATACAAAGTGCCGGCATATATGTCAAAATATATCCGTGATGAACCGACATCATTATCAGACAGAAAACCGGTACAAGCCAACGGAAAATTTTATGCCGGATAAGAGTAAGAGAAATTACCGTAAAAATGATCCAGTAAACATCAATTCTTCCGATGTAAGTTCCGAGCAAATATTTTATTCCGAAATAGGAAAGTAAAAATAAAACCGTAAACAAAGAAATTGCTTCTTTTTCCTCAGATGATTTTCGTATTATTCCTCCCAGAACCACCGAAATAAGAATAATCATAACAATAAATGATATTACGGCGATAACAAAAATCATATCTACCGTTACGTAATCGGTGAATAGTTTTATTATACTGCCCAGAAGCATTTTATTTCCGAAAATACCGTCATAACTTTTTACATATTCCACAACAACAAGCGGAGAAAGCCATTTCTTATCGGGGAGGAAAAATACAAATTCTATTGCAAGAAAAAAGAAAATATAAAGTTCATATCTGAAAGTATAAAAGATATTACTTTTTTCTTTTTTTAAACTGCTTTTCAACAAATCACCGCTTTCGGTCAATAATATCATGATTTATAATTTACTCCGATTTTTTCAAAAAACTCAACGTACAGTCTTTTATTGAATTTTCTGAAAATCAGTATTCCCGCATCCGAAAAAGTCAGACTTCCCAGGAAAACCACAATCAGTAAAAGGATTAAATAATTTTTTCTGAAGAATTTTCCCACATTCAGGAAATGCTCAACAACAAGTTCTTCCCTCGAAAAAATAAAATAAAACAGAATAATAAACTGATTGTTCATCACTGCCGCCCACCAGCGGTCTTCATCCGTACCCGCAACGGAAGCGGGAATGAAAAGAACAGGTGCGACCATACAGAGAAGCATTATGAATTTCAATAATTTGTTGTCGGTTTTTTTGAATACGTTAATCCAGATATAGTAAACCGCAATAAGTACGGGAGCACTTGTGAAAAGATTGTAACTTACAACAGTTTTGTAAATACATTTTGATAAAGGAATTATACATTCAAACAGCCATTCCTTTACGGGAGAATAATATTCAAGGTAGAGCATAGGCTCGCTGACTGTCATGGATGTTCTTTTTGCAAGATATTCCGCTAATTCTTTTGAAGTTTCAAAGGGCATTTTTGACGGGAACAACTGAAAAATCAAAAAGAAAGTTATCATCGTTCCGCAACTTAAAACAAAGATTATGACGGATTTTTTTGACTTGTTATTTTTATAAACTTCATATAAAAGAGGAATTGCCAATGCGGGCATATATGTAACAAGATAGCCCTGGTGAACGGCAACGGCAAGGAAGCACATTACGGGTATTGCCCACTTCATATATTTGTTTTTCAACATTATCAGCGATAAAAGGGTTAAAATTATCCAGATAGCATCCAATCTTCCGTAATGTCTTTGAAGAAGGTATAAAACAGAATATGTTGAGGATAAAAACAAACCTATCAGAATTTGTATGGCATCTTTTTCTTCCTCTGCCGTCTTTCTGATAAATCTTCCGAGCAGTACGGAAATAATTCCGGAAAGTACGATAAAGACACTCATTCCGATAACGTAATACATTTTATACGTTACGTTGTCGGTGAAAAGTGAAATGATACTGCCCAGCATAAACCTTGAATTAAAACCTAATTCATAGGTGAGAATATAGTGAGTCGTAACATAATGGGAAACGTATTTCATCTGAGGAATCATTGTTATAAGATGAAGCATGAAGAAGAAAAACAATAACAACTCATAACGTATTTCATATATTAAATTTTTCTTTTTTAAAGAATTGCTTTCCAAAAAATCAGTCCTTTAACGTATATCTATGTTTCCGAAAAGATCAACAAATCTGTCAACATCCATTGTGTACAGAGGCAATCCGAGTATTTGCGAATAGGTTAAAGCGTTTGTGAATACAGCCATCAAAAGAAGTGTTAACAAATGATTTTTTAAGTAATTTACAACTTTTTTCAACGGTGCGATAATTATATCCTCTTTTGAATAAACAAGATAGAAAATGATAATAAACTGAGTGTTCATGACAGATGCCCACCAGCGGTCCCAGTCTATTGCACCCATGACGGAAATAACAAATACTCCCGGTGCAATCATGCACAGGAAAATAATAAATTTCATCATCTTATCTTCGGTATTTTTGTATGCGTATCTCCAGATATAATAAAAGATGATAAAGAAGGGAAAACTGCATAAGCAGAAGGGAATAAGATTTTCAAGAGCAAAACTTTCGGAAATTCTGAAAATACCTACGATCCATTCCTTAAATTCAAAAAAATACTCCGAATTTATCTGACCTACGCTGACAACGGTTTCGGTGCTTTTTTTCAGATGTTCTCCGAACTCTTTACCGGTGGCAAAGTCAAAATCCGGTTTAATAAACTGACAGAGTGCAAATGTCAGCAGAATGGTAAAACAGGATAATGCAAAGAGAAAAACCTTGTCTTTTTTATATTTGCTTTTATACATTTCGTAAAGAAGCGGTATTGCAACGGCAGGCATATAGTTTGAAATATATCCGTGATGAATAAGCATTGCCGCTGCAAGAAAAACGGGAATAAGAAAACGAAGATATTTTTTATTTATCACCATAATCGACAGAAGAGTGAGCATCAGCCAGTAGGTATCAAATCTCGAAAAATGAAAGCCGTAAAGATATGTTATTGAGAAGGGTGAAAACAAAAATAAAAAAGTAAAAATCACCATGGCATTTTTAATTTCATCTTCGGAATTTCTGATAACTTTTCCAAGTAAAAACGAAACCAGAGTTATCAGTAAAACAGCGGAAGTTATTGCCATAATATAAATGGATTTATATGTGATATATTTTGTGAAAAGAGTGAGAAAACTTCCCACTAAGCAATGACCGGCAAAACCGAATTCGTATGTTGTCAAATATTGAGTTGTTATGGATTGAGATATTTTATCCGGCGGAGTTATCATTGTGATAAACTCGAAGGAAATAAAAAGAAAAAACATTATTTCATATTTTCTTGAAAAATCCTGCTTTAAAGTTTTTTGCTTCAACTGTACCACCTCCTACATATACTCATAATAATTATACTATTCACCGCCGTAAATGTCAACAAAGGAAGAATATTAAATTCCGAAATCGGAAAATTGTTTACATTTGATGATAATTCTTTTTTTAAAAAATTGTATTTATTATTACAAATGGATTGAAAAAATTATACTATTATTATATAATAGTATCAGTATTGCAAAAACAGGAGGTTATCAGCTATGGAAAAATGGGATGCGATCGTTATCGGTGCCGGTAACGGCGGACTGCTTGCTGCGGCAACTCTTGCCGATAAAGGCAAAAAAGTTCTTTTGCTTGAAAGACATAATTTGCCGGGAGGTTTTGCCACAAGTTTTAAACGCGGACGCTTTGAATTTGAGGCTTCGCTGCATGAACTTTGCGGTTTCGGCAGAGAGCCGGGAAGCGGAACGGTGAGAAAAATATTTGATGAATTGGATTTATCCGATAAAGTCGAATGGGTTGATATACCCAATGCTTTCAGAGTGATTTCCGCCGAGGACGGTATTGATGCGGTAATGCCTTTCGGTATTGAGGAATTTATCAAAAAGACCGAGGAACTTGTTCCCGGTTCGGAGGAATCGTTACGCCGTCTTTTTGACCTTGCGGGAAGAAATGATAAAACCATTGATTTCTTCGGTGATATCAACAGTTTTAATATGGGTATTGTAAAATCTGTTTTCACCGAGCATATGGATTTTGTGCGTACCGCCGCTTACAGTGTAAACGATGTGTTGAATGCTCTTAATGTTCCGCTTAAAGCACAGAGGATTTTCAGCGCATATTGGAGTTATCTCGGTGCTGACCTTGATAATATGAGTTTCATTCATTATATGTCAATGGTAAGAACATATCTTGCTCTCGGTGCGGTTATTCCCAGATACCGCAGTCATGAAATAAGCTGTGCAATAGTTGATAAAATTGAAAAGTGCGGAGGAGTCGTAAGATTTAACAGTCCCGTTGTAAAAATTCTCATGAAGGACGGCAGACCTTACGGAGTAAAACTTGCCGACGGTACGGAGGAATATACATCCCATATTATCAGCAACGCTTCTCAGCATAATACTTACGGAAAACTTATGGACGAAAAGGATGTTCCGGAGGTTGAGGTAAGGCATACAAATGCAAGGGATTTTGCGGTAAGAGGATTTTCAATGTTTGTGGGACTTGATAAATCCCCGGAAGAATTGGGGATTGATGACCATTGTTATCTGATTTATGATACGCTTGATACTAAAAAGCAGTTTGAACTTATGAAAAATATCGAAACTAATAATGTTCAGGCAACCGTTTGCCTTAATAAAGCGATTAAGGATTGTTCCCCCGAAGGAACTACCGTTTTCTATTTCACCTGTATTTTCTCCGATGACTGCTGGGGTAAGGTGGATGCAGAAAATTATGTTAAAACAAAGCAGTATATGGCAAACAAAATGATTGATAATTTTGAAGAGAGGACGGGAATTAAAATCCGTGACAGTATTGAAGAAATCGAAATTGCCACGCCTATGACATACGCCCGTTACACCGATGCACCTCAAGGTGTTATATACGGATATTTTGCTTCACCGTGGGATGCGGTTGTTCCCAGAACAATGATGCAGGGAACAGACGAAAAGGTTCCCGGACTTCGTTTTGCAGGGGGATTCGGAACACAGCTTTTAGGTTATTCTTCCGCATACACCTCAGGATATAATGCGGCAAATGCAACTCTTAAGGATATGGAAAAGGAGGAAGAAGCAAAATGAAAAATAAAATCGTGATAAAATCAGGTTTTTCGGATATAATGGCTTTTGCGAAACTTATTCCCACGAGGAAGAAAAAACTTGATTCCGGTTCAAATAAGCCTATTCCGAAAACTTACAATGTAAACGAAACGGCAAAACTTCTGCATCCTTGCGAAATGAAATTAAAGGTCAGCGAAATTATCGAACATTCATCAAGTGTAAAAAGTTTTATTCTTGTAAGTGCAGACGGCAGTAAAATCGCACCTTTCAGGGCAGGTCAGTATCTGACTTTACGTCTTAATATCGGTAATGCGGTTTTGACAAGACCGTATTCCATCGCATCTTCTCCGAAAGAAGCATTTGAGGGAAAATATAATATCACCGTTAAACGTGTGCCGGACGGATTTGCCTCCGGATATATTCTCGATAATTTTACGGTAGGTACAGAAGTTACGGCCTATGCTCCTGAGGGTAATTTCTATTATGAGCCTATCCGTGATGCGAAAACGGTTATCGGTATTGCCGGAGGAAGCGGTATAACTCCGTTTTTATCTCTTGCAAAATCCATAAATGACGGTACGGAAAGTGCAAACCTTGTACTTCTTTACGGTGCAAGAAACAGAGATGAAATTCTTTTTAAGGATGAACTTGATTTACTTGATAAGAATGAAAAAATAAAGGTCGTATATGTTCTCAGTGATGAGAAAGCCGAGGGCTATGAAAACGGATTTATTACAGAATCGATTATAAAGAAATATGCTCCGGATGAATTCAGCGTGTTCGTTTGCGGACCTAAGGCGATGTACAATTTTGTAAGCGGTGAATTGGAGAAAATGAATATCAGAAAAAAATTTATTCGTTTTGAACTTTTCGGCAGTACAAAAAACATCTCCGAAATTGAAGGTTTCCCCATGGAATATGCGGGTAAAACTTTTAACTGTACGGTGGTTTCAAAGGAAAAGGAAACTTCCGTTCCCTGTAACAGCGAGGAGAGTATTCTCGTTGCTCTTGAAAGAGCGGGAATAAAGGCTCCTTCAAGATGCAGAAGCGGGGAGTGCGGTTTCTGCCGTGCCAAACTTATTGACGGAAATGTATTTATTCCGAAAAATACGGACGGAAGAAGAATTGCCGATATGAAGTTCGGTTATGTTCATCCCTGTTCATCATATCCTTTGTCGGATATTAAATTAAAAATTGACTGATTTCTCAAATTTTTTCAATGAGGTAAAGTAAAATGAAAGTTTTGTTTTTCTTGCCGTCAACCGGATATTATTCAAGGGCAATTTCAAACCCGTTGGGAGTAATGTCCATTGCCACATATTTAAAACAGCACGGTCATACCGTCCGTGTATGCGACAGAAATATTCAGAAAATAAAAACCAAACAGGTTATCCGTGAATTTTCTCCGGATATAATCGGAATTTCCGTTATGGCGGAAAGGAGCATTAAGGATGCCCTTGCTATTTCCGATATATCCCGGGAAATGGGGATTAAGGTTGTCTGGGGCGGACAGATGCCCACAATGCGTCCGAAAATCGTTATGGATAGCGGTAAAGTTGATATAATTACCATGGGTGAGGGAGAAAATACATGGTTGGAACTCCTTCACGCTTTGGAAAATAATCTTCCTCTTGAAGATGTTGACGGACTTTGCTATTTTGAAAACGGTAAGATGAAAATAACAAAGGACCGTGAATTTGCGGATTTGGGCACATTTCCGGTTACCGATTGGTCTTTGGCTGATCCCACGGCATATTTTCAGGAATTTATCCATTGCAAAAAGATGCTGTACGTGTATTCTTCAAAGGGTTGCCCGGGACATTGTTCTTTCTGCCTTAATGCAGGTTTCCACAGATGCACACACAGAAAACGTCCCAACGATATAGTGATGAAGGAAATCGAAACACTCGTTAAGGATTACGGAGCCGACGGATTTTATTTTTCAGATGAATTATGGATTGCGAAAAAAGAGGATATGTACGATTTTTGCCGCCGTGTTAAGGAAAGCGGACTTAAATTCGTTTTCGGTATTCAGGCAAAGGTGGGACAATTCGAGCTTGAGGATTTCAAGGTGCTTTATGATGCGGGATGCCGTTGGATTTTGTACGGAATAGAAAGCGGAAGCCCCGAAAGGCTGAAGGCAGTTCATAAGGGTGTAAATTTTGATAAAATAGAAAAAACTTTTGAGGATTGTCATGAAGTGGGCATTACCGCAATTTCAAACTTTATAATAGGTTTTCCCGATGAAACGGAGGAGGATCTCCGAAAAACAGTTCAGATGGCATTGAAGATAAAATCAAATCTTAAACCCTTTTATCATCTTACGCCTATGGAAGGCTCGGAACTTTATGAACAGGTTATCAGAGATTATAATTTCAAGCCTGCTAAAAATCTCAAAGAGGCGAGAAAGGTTATCTCCATAGAAACATTGAAAGATAATTTCACAAAGGTTCCGGATCAGGATTTGAAAACAATTAAATGTTATTTCAACTGGCTTGCTTTTATCGGAAATGATTCAATAAATGATAAAGCCGAGGAAAAAAGCAGTTTTGCATTGCAGACCATTAAGGACGGCTTGAATGCAATAACAAAGAAAGGTATCATTTATTTCTTTGTTGGAGGATTTTCTGCGGCTAAGGAATTGATTTATACTATGTGGAATGTTTTCGGGCATAAGAAAATATTGAAAAAATACGGCATAGATTTAAAGAAGGATAAGAATGAAAAAAAATAACGGTTTTATCGGATTTCTTGCGGTAATTATTGCGGGAACGCTTTGGGGCGGTATGGGAATTTTCGTTAGAAAAATGACCGCTCTTGGTTTAACGTCTTTGCAGATTGTTTCCGTAAGAGCATCTTTGACAACAATAATAATATTCCTTTTTCTTTTGATATATAAAAAGGAACTGTTGAAAATAAAAATCAGGGATATTCCGATTTTTATCGGTTCGGGATTTTTCAGTATTGTCTTTTTCAGTTACTGCTATTTTTCTTGTATTACATATACATCTCTGTCCGTGGCGGCGACCTTGTTATATACCGCTCCCGCCATGGTTATGCTTATGTCCATACTGTTTTTCAAGGAAAAATTTACGGTATATAAGATAAGTGCTTTGATAATAGCATTTTTGGGATGTGCCTGTGTAACGGGAGTGATAAGCGGAAATCTTGCTTTAAGCACAAAGGGAATAATGCTGGGAATAGGTGCAGGTTTCGGTTATGCGTTATATTCGATTTTTTCAAGACTTGCCATCAATAAAGGGTACAATTCTTTTACGATTATTTTTTATACTTTTGCAATAGCACTTGTATTTTTGATACCCTTCACTCCGTGGAAAAAGATTTCATCTGTTATGTTTGCAAGCAGTGATAATGCATTGTATTTCATTTTGTTCGCTCTTGTTACAACCGCTTTGCCCTATATTTTCTACACTTTGGGGCTTACACGTATTGAGTCGGGAAAGGCATCCGTTATCGCATCCTCCGAGCCTGTTTCCGCAACGGTTTTAGGATATTTGTTTTTGAATGAAAAATTAACTTCAACATCAATTGCCGGGATAGTGTGCGTTGTAATATCAATAGTATTACTTGCCGTTCCCGTTAAAGAAAATAAAAATAATAAGCGAGGTAAAAAACATGGGTAAAATAGTTGCCATCGGCGGATGCTCCGAGGATGATGAGGAGTCAATCCCGCTTTTTGAAAAAATAATGGAACTTTCTCCGAAAAAAACATGGAAGGTTACATATCTTCCCACAGCACAGTTTGACAGAGATGACGGTTTCCCCGCAATAGAGGAAAGGTTTAAATCCCTCGGTTGCAAGGAAGTGGTATCGCTTCATCTATCGGATGAAAAACTTACGAAAAAGGAAATTGAAGATACAATACTTTCAAGCGACATCGTTTACGAAAGCGGAGGAAATCTGAAATTCCTTATGGATACATGGACAAAGGCGGATGCTTTGGATGTTATGAAAAAAGCATTTGAAAATAATATCGTCCTTTGCGGAACAAGTTCCGGTTCCATGTGCTGGTTCGACAGAGGATATGATGATTGCGGAGAAAATGGGGAATTTATGTTTGTGGATTGTCTGGGATTTATTCCTTATTGTAACTGTCCCCATTTCCAGAGCGAGTATTGGAAATCATTCATAGCCGCCGCTCCGTCTCAGGATCTTCCCGGACTTGCCATTGATAACGATGCGGCACTTGTTTATGATGACGGAAAAATGTACGTTACAAGAATTTATGACGACTGCTCGGCATACCTTATCACAAAGGAAAATAATTATACGGTAGAAGAATTTAAACAGTAAAATTTTAATATAGTTTAAAAAAATGCACTCCCTTTATCAATGAAGCGGAGTGCATTATTTTTTTAATATAAATTGTATTATTTCTTTTTCCCGTGTATTTGATTTCCTGTATTTTTTAACAAGATTTATTTCTTCCAAATTAAATTTTTCCTCCGAAAACACACCGGTTTCATGACGTGATTTTGTTCTGCCGATAAGATAGTCAACCGAAACACAAAAATAGTCTGCAATTTTGATCATAGTATTAATATCAGGTTCGACGGAATGATTTTCATATTTATTTACGGATTGTTGACTGACACCGATAACATCTGCAAGTTGTTGCTGACTGATATTCTGTTCGGTTCTTAAAACTTTAAGGTTTTTCAGCATATTATCACCTCTAAAAGTTATTTTAACAATTATTTATAAATAAATAAAACAATTATTTTTTGTTATTGACAACAACTTTTCGTTGTGATATAATCCATATGCAGTTTATTTCTGTTTTATCGCAAGTATATATCAGGAAAATTAAGCTTTTTTAAATAAATAAAAATAGTTTTTTTAAGAAAATGCTTGTACAAATTCTGTCTATGCCGGGTGAAGTAAAGAAAAAAACAAAATATAAAATATTTATTAGGAGGAAAAAATCATGAAAAAAAGCATAAAAATGTTCTTGGCATCATTCCTTATTGCTCTTACGGTGATTTCAGTAGCACCTATGGGCGAAATTGCAAAACTCAATTTTGATTGGCTGAAAAACATTGATTTCAGCTGGCTCGATTTCGGTGTAAAATCAAATGCACTTGAATCAAACAGACAGTGCGGAGATGATGTTAATTATACCTTTGACGCTTCCACCGGTACCCTGACTATCAGCGGAACAGGTGAGATGGATAATTATGGTTATTTTTCTTCTTATTATCATTATTCACCTTTTTACAATAATCCATCAATTAAAAAAGTAATAATTGAATCAGGTGTAACAAGTATCGGATATAGAGCATTTGAATTGTGCGCCGGATTAACAAGTATAACAATTCCGAACAGTGTAACAAGTATCGGAAATTATGCATTTTATGATTGTATCAGATTAACAAGCATAACAATCCCGAACAGTGTAACAAGTATCGGAGATTATGCATTTGCCTATTGCACCGGATTAACAAGCATCACAATTCCGAACAGTGTAACAAGCATCGGAAATTATGCATTTTATTATTGCACCGGATTAACAAGCATAACAATTCCGAACAGTGTAACAAGTATCGGAAAACAAGCATTTTATTATTGCACCGGATTAACAAGCATAACAATTCCGAACAGTGTAACAAGTATCGGAAAAGGTACATTTTACGGTTGCACCGGATTAACAAGCATAACAATTCCGAACAGTGTAACAAGTATCGGAGAATGGGCATTTGCAGAATGCACCGGATTAACAAGCATAACAATTCCGAACAGTGTAACAAGTATCGGAGAA
>JAZUKF010000086.1:0-19456 GCA_045643165.1 Acutalibacteraceae bacterium
AATGAAGGTAAACGTATGTATGATGACACATCACTTTCCATTTTAAATCAGAAGGAAATTGATGATAAAGCAGATGCAATTACAAATGCACATACGGCAATGGAAGAAAGTTACGGTTTGTCCTATGACGCTTCCGCTCTTGACAGTGCTATTCAGGAAGCTTATGAAATCTATGAAAATATCAGCAATTATGTTGAAGATGATAAACTTGCAGAGTTCAAGGATGCTTATAGTGAAGCAAACACTATCTTTGCAGATTTGAAGAGTTATACAAAGGAAATCGCCGACGCTTCCGCACAAAGACTTACGCTCGCTATGGCGGCACTTACTTTGAAGGATGCAGATTTTACGGCATTTAATTCGGCTGTAGAAGCATTTAATAAAAAGAAGACTGAAACAGTTTCCGTTCTCGAATACGTTTCGGGTGTTACAAAGCAAATTGATAAGTCAAAGTATGACGAAACTGCTATTGCGGATATTCAGAAAATCGTTGACAGTATTACACCTGATATGAAGATTGATAAGCAGTCGGATATTAATTCCGCAAAGGCTGACATTCTTTCCTTTACAAGTGCTTTGACGGAGAAAATCTATACAGAATATCTTGATGCGGCAAAACTTGATTATAATAATGAAGTGTCAACCGATTATGATGTGGATTTATGGACTGCTTACGAGAATGCTTATAATGCTTCATTATTAGTTGATACAACTTCACAGACTGACGTTGATGCGGCTGTTAAGGCTCTTGCAGAAGCCAGATCCGCTCTCAAACCTACTCTTGTTTTTGAACCTGCCGAAGGCAAAGAAAATGTTACAATCGACGAAGAAAACAAGATGATTTACGGACTTGAGGAAGGTATTTCTTCACTTGAAGATTTCATTAACTGTGAAGGCGGCGAACTTGATTATCATGAAACACCAAACGGTTTCGGAACAGGTACAACCGTTGATGTTGTTGTTGGCGGAGAAGTTGTTGCCACTTACACAATCGTTATTTTCGGTGATGTAAACGGCGACGGTGTTATAGATAACTTTGACCTTGCCGATTTGTTCTGCGTAGGTAATGCAGAATCGGAGTACGAAGAAGGTTCTGCATATTATCTTGCAGGCGACGTTAACGGCGACGGTGCGGTTGACCTGTTCGATGCGGCAGTTGTTGCACAGGTCGGTAACGGAGAAATTACTCTCAGTCAGGCAAAGCCGGAATCCTAATAATAAATATAATAATATTAAAAGGTCGCTATCGTTATCGGTAGCGACTTTTTTTGGCTTCCGCCGGTCGAAAAAACACTTTCTGCATCTAAATGCGGCAGCCCCGTTTATTGAGGTTAAAATGTAATAATTTGTAACCGAAAATGTAATAAACTCTACTTGAAAAAAATACATATATTGGTATAATATATTATTAAAGCGTTATTACATATCGGTCAGTTCGTAACCATCCTGACCTAAAACAAAACTAAGGGAGATAAAAATGAAAAAAACAGAGTTTTTTGTACAATCGGGGATAATAGCGGCGTTATACTTTTTACTGACTGTTTTGATTTATCCTTTGTCTTACGGTGAAGTTCAGATAAGATTTTCCGAAGCGTTGATGATACTTGCCGTATTCACCCCGGCATCAATTCCCGGATTGACAATAGGCTGTTTTTTTGCAAATTTAATGGGACCGTATTCCTTTATTGATGCACTGTTCGGAGGGACGGCAACGCTGTTGAGTTGTATTTTGATTTGGTTTACAAGAAAAATCAAATTTAAAAAAATACCTTTATTATCTTTGATTTTTCCCGTAATAATAAATGCCGTTGTCATCGGTGCGGAAATAAATCTTTTCTTTCTCAATAAGGATGCATCTTTTTCTTTGACATCCTTTTTGTTAAGCGGATTGTGGATAGGTGCAGGAGAATTTCTGTCCTGTTGTTTGCTTGGAGTACCGCTGTATTTTGCTGTTTCAAAGATAAATATTTTTTCATACGATAACAGAAGGAATGAATGATTATGTTTAAAAAAACAGGAAAACTCTTTTTTAAAATTGATGCTTTAAGAAAAGGAATGTCAATTTCATATCCTTCCGTGAAAGACGGTAACAGAAGAAATTTGAAGAAAAATAATTCATTTTCCGTTACAAGCCCCGACGGTAAAATCGAAGTAATATTCTTTTCCGAGGACAGGCTTTTTTACTCTGTTAATATGAACGGATATACTGTTATAGAAAAATCCGCACTGGGAGTTGTTTCTAAAAATATTGATTTCGGTGAAAATGTAATAATAGGAAATCCTCAAAGAAACACCTGCGATTGTGAATATGAAATACACGGGAAGCACAGCCATGCACGTGATATTCATTGTTCGTACATTTTCCCGGTATTAAATACGGAAACGGGAATTGAATATAAAATTGAATTCCGTCTTTGGAATGACGGAATAGGTTACAGGTATATTTTTGAGGAAGATATAAAACTTCTTATCAGCGAAGAAAAATCCGAGTTTAATCTGCCCGTTGATTCTGTTTGTTATTATCAGACCGATACAAGAAAATTGCAGGGGAAATCTTCGGTAACGGAAAGCAGATACATGATGAACGGTCTTGTGGTGTCATGCCTTGCCACGTTTGAATTATCAAACGGTGGATATGTGATGCTGACGGAAAGTAATCTGAAAAATTATCCGGGATGCGGTTTGCTTTCAAAAGGTTGCGGAAAATTTCAGGTTTATTTTTGGGACAGCGGAAAATTTTTTACAAACGGTTGTGTATCTCCGTGGAGAATTGCCGTTATTTGTCCCGATTTAAACAGTTTTACAAATAATGATGTTGTTACCAATTCCGCTGATTCAATGTTGCCGATTTTTAAAAATGCTTCATGGATAAAATGCGGAAAAGCCTCCTGGTCTTATTATATTGATGAGGAAAAGAGCCGTGATTTTGAAACGATAATGGCATATAACGAATATGTGGAACAGACAAAACTGACTGATTACAGTATTATTGATTCCACATGGAGATGGTGGAATATTACGGAATGGGGAGCATTCCGTAAGGTTCGTAAAGTCGTTAAAGACGGGGAAAACAGAGGCGGTATCGGGATATGGATTTGGAAAGCGATACCTGCCGGACCGTATTTTTCATTTTACAGAAAATGGTTCTTTAAACAATGTGTAAAAGCAGGGGTAAAGGGTATAAAACTTGACCATATTGAATCGGAATCACAGTTTCAGATAAATCTTTACAGAAAATTCCTTGAAGAAGCGGCGGAAAATAATCTTATGGTTGTTTTTCATAATCCGCAAAAGCCCACCGGACTTGAAAGAACATATCCGAATTTGCTGACCATGGAAGCGGTGAGAGGATTACAATGCGGTGTTGATCCGGATGATACAACCATAATTGCCTTTACACGTCTTACGGTTTCCGGTGCCGATTACACGCCTGTTTGTTTTAATAACCCGGATATGAGTAAATCCGCAACATGGACGCATCAGATTGCATCTGCGGTTGTGCTGTATTCTCCCTTGATGACATTTGCGGATAATCCGAAAATGCTGGCACAGACGGAAACTTATGAATTCTTAAAAGAACTGCCGAGTATATGGGATGAATCTGTTTGCCTGAAAGTCAGCAAGATAGGTGATGTTGCCGCTTTTGCACGAAAAAAAGGCGAGAACTGGTATGTGGGTATTCTTAACAGCCTTAAAGGTGAACGTGATATTACGGTAGATTTTGATTTTCTTTCAGAGGGAGTTTCTTATATGGGAGAGGCTTTCCTTGATGATAAAACGGAAAGATGTAATACTGTTCATAAGAGGATAAAAGCGGTTAAAACAAACAGAATAAGAATTCATCTTTCAAACGGAGGAGGATTTGCCTGTGTATTGAAAGCACAGGACAGATAAGTGAAATGAGAAAGAAAGAACTTGCCGAAAAATCAGTTGAGGCTTTGAAAAAGGAATATCCGGATGCTGTTTGCTCCCTTGTTGCGGGTAATCCATTTGAACTTCTTGTTGCAACACGGCTTTCCGCACAGTGTACGGATGCACGGGTGAATATAGTAACCCCTGCAATGTTTGAAAAATATAAATCCGTTGAGGAATTTGCACAGGCAAAGGTTGAAGATATTGAAAATTATATTCGCCCCTGTGGATTTTTCAGAACGAAAGCCAAAGATATTGTTGAAATGGCAAAAATGATTACGGAAAATTATGACGGAAAAGTTCCCGACACGATAGATGAGTTGATAAAACTTCCCGGAGTGGGACGTAAAACGGCAAACCTTATCTGCGGAGATGTTTACGGTAAGCCTGCCGTTGTGGCGGACACCCATTTGATCAGGATTTCAAACAGGATAGGTCTTGTTGAAACGAAGGATCCGAAAAAGGTCGAAACGGAACTGAAAAAAATACTCCCCCCGGAGGAGAGTAATGATTTCTGCCACAGAGCCGTTTTGCACGGCAGGGCGATATGTACGGCAAGAAAAGCTAATTGTGAAAAATGTCCCCTGACAGAGTTTTGCAAAAAGAAAACATAAAAAATGAAGGGCTGCTGCATTTAGATGCAGAAAGCCCTCTTTTTTTAATTTTTTGCTTGTTTGAACTGCAATTCTCCGTTACCTATTTGAGCAACTATTGCGGCATCAAAAAGGTCAACCGCTCCGTCAAAGTTTATATCTCCCGCATAAAAAAGAGGAGAGTATTCCTCATATTCCGTTTCGCAGTTTCCGACGGAAAACAGATTTGCCAAATCAAAATTATCAATTACTCCGTCGCCGTTTACATCGCCGAAAATGACAATGGTAAATGTTTCAACAATATCATCGTCGTAAATTATGTTGACTTCTGTTCCTGTGCCGAAACCGTTTAATGTTTGATTATATTCAAGTTGACAGTTTTCATATTCCAAGTAGGATTCAAGGGATGTTGAACCTTCTTCAACGCCGTAAATAATTTTTTCTTCATTATCAAGGACAAAATCTTCTTTTGTAACTTTTAACAAGTCGGCAGCATCAATAACCGTGACGGAAAATTCACATGATAAGGTTTTACCGTATTGGTCGGTAACGGTGCAGGTAATATTTGTTTCACCCTTGGACATAGGATAAATTATCCCTTTGTTATCAACGGAAACAATAAAATCGTTTTCGGAAACATAAATTATATCGTATGATACTCCGGGATCAATATCAATAATGGGAGTAACTTCTTTATCAATATTGACATAAGCGGTAATGTTTTCAACAGAAATACTGTTTACGGAGGGATTAAGTTTTTCGATAGTTTCCGTTTCAAGGGTTTGGAAACAGATTTCACAGATTTTCTGTCTGCTTCCTTCCGATTGCTTTGTAGGTTCCGTTACGGTTATCCAGTCGCTTTCCTTATGACCTTTTTGTGAAACAATATCATCGTAATATGTATCATGACAGTTCAAACAGTAATATGTGGTGAAACCTTTTTCTGTGCAGGTGGGTTTCGTTACGGTTTTACTGTAATTATGACCTGTCTTTTTTAAAACTTCTTCCCGCAGTATTTCCCGACATACCGTACATTTATAAACCTTTTTGCCGTCCTTTGTACAGGTTCTGTCTTCCGTAACCGTACCTGAATCCTCGCTGTGTCCTTTGGGGGATCCTGAATTAACAGAATATGTATCAGGACATCTTGTACAAGTATATTTTGTATATCCCGGTTTAGTACAGGTGGCTTCATGATATTCCGATTTATAATTATGACCGAGGGGCTTTTCGAGAACTTCACGGCAAACGGCACATATCTGCGGTGTTGTACAGGTGGGTAAATCACCGGGGGTATGACCTTTTGCGGAAACAAGAACGGTTTTACAAACAGTACAAATCTGATTTTCCGTGCAGGTTGCTTTCTCACCCGGAGTATGACCGTTTTTTGTAACATAATCACTGATGTATGACTCCGTGCATTTTGAACAGGTGTATGTGGTGTAGCCGTCCTCCGTACATGTCGGAGGAGTGGTTTTTCCGATATAATTATGTCCCGTTGCTTTTTTGATTACCTCTTTGCAAACTGTACATATCTGATTTTTCGTGCAGGTTGCCGCTTCGCCGGGAGTATGTCCCGTAGCGGTAACGGACTTGGTTGTAATAAGAGAATTACAGATTTTACAGTAACACTCGCTGTAACCGTCTGTTGTGCAACTGACGGGAGTTACCGTTATCCATTGGTAATTATCCTCGGAATGTGTACAGTAATCAGGTTCTTTGTATAAAACCGCTTCACTGAAATCAAGTGTTTGTCCGTATGTGGCAATAACGCCTGTGCTGACCGTATCTCCACGCCTTGAAATGTAGGTTGAGCTTTTCGCTTCGGAATGATTATCGGCAGTCATTTGAAAAATAGGATCAATCAGAATTATTCCGTATCCGTCGTCGGGTGCGGTGGATTTGACATCTAATGTGAAACTGACCAAACGAGTTTTTGTATCGTAAACTGTTGACGGAGCATCCGATAAGCCGTGGTCTATCACGGTTTGCAGACGCCAGATCATACTTATTTTAATAAGATTGTATTTTTCTTTCATTTCATCGGGATAATATGAAGGATACATATTATCTGCCTGGGATTCGTTCAGTAGTTCCTGTGCGGCATACATCATGGATATGCCCGGAGAATTTTTATCAATCAATGTAAAATTGCCCGGTTTCTCATAGTAATTTTTATCGTATGCCAGCATAACATTTACACTTCCGAGGCAGTAATCGTTCATCAGTGAAAAAGTAACCGTAACAGTATCTCCCGGTTGCGGTTTTTCTTTATCTGCGGAGAGATATAATTTTGCATTGTAGTCGGATTCCGCTTTTTCCGTAGAATTTACCGTAATTTGAAAACAGTTTAAGATAACAACAAAAGCAGTAAAAAAACCGATTATACGTTTTTTCACAAAACATCCCTCCTTCAAGTTTATTATATTATATCATACAGATTTTAATCTGTCCAACAATAATTATGTATGGAAAAAGACGGTCGTAAAAAGTAAAACTACATTTTACAACCGTCTGTTATTAAGTTAATCTTAAATCAGAATTTGAATTTGATCGTCTTTATTTCAAAGGGTTTAAATGTAACGGTGAGTTTGTTACCCTCCGGCTTGAGTTCACTTTCGTTTTCTTCAAGGAGATTTGTAACAAATGCAGTCTTTAAATCCTCCGCAAAAGTCAATGTACAGTTTGTACGTTTGTTCCATGTTTCGTATGCACGTAAAACTATTTCATCGCTGTCCTCCGCAACCTTAACCGTTTCAATGATTACGTTTGAAGCATTGACGCTTACAAGGGAATAAATTTCCGGAAGTTTTCCGTCATGCTTACCGCAGGGTACACAGTGAAGGGGAACATTAAGCGAGTTTGCCTGGTTGACAACATTTGAACAGTTAACGCTTCCGCTGTGGGGATAGAGCGCCGTTTTAATTACCTGATGTCCTTTATCCTGGTCAACGCAGGGGCTCATTGAACTTCTGATGAGGGAGGTGCGGACATGACCTTCCTTGATATCATGACCGTATTTGCTGTCATTGAGCAAAGAGAAGCCGAATCCGTTTTCACTGAGGTCTATCCACTTATGTCCTGAAACTTCAAACTGTGCAAAGTCCCAAAGGGTGTTTCTGTGGGTTGTACGTTCTATGTTACCGAACTGAATATCATACGTTGCCTTGCTTGCATTAACGTCAATGGGATTATCGACTTTAATGAGAATATGGGTTTCTTTCCAATCAAAATCGTATGTAACATCAATTCTGTCTGTGTGATTATATGCGATGATAAACTGATTGAAAATTGTATTTCTGAATTTTCTTTCAATTTTATATACGCAACGTACTTCACCGTTTTCGATAATTTCCGCATTTTGAACATCATCAATATACCATGATTTTTCTTCATAATATGACTTGATATCCCATGCTTCGTGGTTGAACGGTCTGTCATCAAAGGCAATAAGACGGTTCATCACTTCGCCTTCGGCAACGGTTTCACGTCCCGTTTCCTTATGAATAAGGCTTGAAATGTTGTAATTCTTATCGAATTCAACTTTGAAGAAATCATTTTCAAAGGATGTTTTCGTTGCATTGACTGACGGATAAGATTTTTTCGGTTCATCCTTTACCGTGAAAACTTTATATCCCTTTGCGGGAATATTTTCCGCAACAAAGCAGAGTTTTCCGTCAAAAGTCTTTTGGTATTTCATTTGTTTTCCGTCGCCGTCAACAATAACAAAGTTATTTTTATCAGGCATATCGGTGATAACAACGTCGTCTCTTTCGGTTCCGAGGGTGTTGAAAACAACTAATGAATCACCTGATGTTTTAATGTTATTAACAATAGCATTGAATTTGTTTCCCAGTGTTGCTGATGCTTCGTCATGAAGTTTTTTATATGCTTCATCGGAATCTTTATATACATCTGCGATTGATGAACCGGGAAGAATATCATGGAATTGATGAAGAAGAATAACTTTCCAATCATCTGTAATTTCATGCTTCGGATATTCTTCGTCAAGGTTGATGTTTGCAATCGAAGCAATGGTTTCAAGGTCGTGAAGAAGAATTTCGCTCTTTCTGTTATTCCTCTTGTTGGCCGCCTGGGATGTAAGTGTTCCTCTGTGGAATTCAAGGTAAAGTTCTCCGACCCATGTGGGAAGATTTTTGCTTTCGCCGACTTCTTTTTCAAGACGTTTGTAGAAATCGAGAGACGGTTCAATAACCGTTTTCGGACATCCCGGAATACCTTTGTTTATTCTCTTTTGATATTCAAGTTCTTCTCTTGTGGGACCGCCGCCGCCGTCTCCGTAGCCGAATGTTACAAGAACATTGTTGTTAAGGTCTTTCTGAGAGTATCTGTTCCAACCGCCGATAATTTCTCTGGGAGAAAGATATGCATTATATGTGGTCATGAAATTATTCCTTGTGTCATCATCACCACGGCTGGGAGAGAAATGGGAGAGAACCTTTGTTCCGTCAATACCTTTCCACATAAATGTATCATAGGGAACACGGTTATATTCATTCCATGAAATTTTTGTTGTCATAAAATAGTCGCAACCGCTTTTTTTGATAATCTGCGGAAGTGCTGCGGAATAGCCGAAAACATCAGGTTCCCACATGATTTTACTGTCAATGCCGAAATTCTCTTTGAAAAATCTTTTACCAACAAGGAACTGTCTTACGAGGGATTCTCCGGAGGGAACGTTGGTATCCGGTTCAACCCACATACCGCCTTCAATTTCCCAGCGTCCTTCCTTAACCATTTTCTTTATTCCCTCAAAAACTTCGGGATAATCTTCTTTTACAAATTCATAAAGCTGAGCCTGTGAGGACATGAATTTATATTCGGGAAATTCCTCCATAAGTTTAAGCACCGTTGCAAAGGAACGACCTGCTTTTTCCCTTGTCTGACGAAGACGCCACAGCCATGCAACGTCAATATGTGTATGACCGATACATGAGTTTACCGCATTAAGAGTAAATTTTCCGTATATGTTTGCATCAAGATAATCAATACATTGCTGTGCGGATTTTTCAAAAACCGCTCTGTCCGGATTATCAATTTCCAGGAAATTAACCGCTTCGTTAAGGGCTTTCAGTATCTCAACTCTTTCCATATCATCGGGGCCGTACTGCATTGCCACCTCAAGGGGAGTTTTAATATCGAAAATAAGTTTCCAAACAAGGGGATCAACCGATTTAATTCTTGCACTGAAAATACGCTGTCCTCTGTATTCAAATTTATCAAGATAAGCGTTTAAGTGCATATCGAAATGTTCTCCGCCCTTTGCACTGTCAAGGAGAAGAATACTGCTGTGGTTATGATCGCAACCCTGCAAAAGTTTGTTGTTGGCAAAAACGATGAATTGTGCATCGGATGTACGCCAAGGCTCTGTGTCAACGGGATTGACTTCATAGAAAACATTTTTACCTTTAAAACGCTCCGGAACGTCAAAACTGTGCTTAAATCTGCAATAGTATTCCGGTGAACCCCAATGTTCGTTTTTCTCAAAATGTTTCCAGTTTCCCTCGTCTTTTTTGCTTATGGGCTGTTGACCTTCGCAAAAACTGAAATCTCCCAGTTCTTCCGAATCGGTAATCAACATACCTTCAAGCATCTGAGTAATATTGCCGATTTTTTTGTCGTGCATATATCGCTCTGAGTTTTTGTCACGGAAAGGTGCATTGTATTTTGCCATTATAATTCCTCCTTATGGAATAATTAGTTATTTGTTTCGGGCTTTTTCATGGTGAGAGAAATTCTCTTTTTACCAATATCAATATTGAGAACCCAAACGGTTACGATATCTCCCACCTTTAAAACCTCTGACGGGTGTTTAATATATTTGTTTGTAATCTGCGAAATATGAACAAGTCCGTCCTGATGAACACCGATGTCGATAAAGGCACCGAAATCTATAACATTTCTGACCGTTCCTTTAAGTTCCATCCCCGGAACAAGGTCCTCCATACCCATTACATCGGTGCGGAGAAGCGGAGCGGGCAGTTCATCTCTCGGATCTCTGCCGGGACGTGAAAGTTCTTTGATTATGTCTTTGAGAGTGGGAACACCTATTCCCAATTCAGAGGCAACCTTTTCTTCTCCCAAATCAACAACTCTTTTTTCAAGTTCATCTATATTTCCCTCTGATACATCTTTAAGGGAATAGGAACATAATTGTAACAGCTTTTCGGCGGCTTCGTAACTTTCGGGATGAACTCCTGTATTATCAAGCACATTTTTGCTTTCCGAAACACGGAGAAATCCCGCACATTGTTCAAATGCTTTGTCCCCTAATTTTTTAACCTTTTTAAGTTGTGAACGGTTTGAAAAAGCACCGTTTTCTTCTCGGAAAGAAACAATGTTCTGTGCAACGGAAGCGTTGATACCGGAAACTCTTGTAAGCAGTGAGGGTGAAGCGGTATTCAAATCGACTCCCACGCTGTTTACGCAGTCTTCTACTACACCGTTAAGGGCATTTCCCAATTCCGTTTTCGGCATATCGTGCTGATACTGTCCCACACCGATTGCTTTCGGATCGATTTTGACCAATTCCGCAAGAGGGTCCTGTAATCTTCTCGCTATTGATACGGCACTTCTCAATGATACGTCATATTCGGGAAATTCCTCCGCTGCAAGTTTTGATGCGGAATAAACTGAAGCACCTGCTTCACTGACGACCATATACGAAACTTTTCTGTCAATTTCTTTTATAATGTCAGCAGTAAAAATTTCCGTTTCTTTTGATGCGGTGCCGTTTCCGATGGCGATTATATCAACATTATACTTTAATATAAGGCGTTTTATTGTTTCCTTTGCCTGAAGTTTTTGTGCTTCGGAATGGGTGATATATATTACTCCGGTGTCCAGCACTTTCCCTGTTTCGTCAACCACCGCAACTTTACAGCCTGTTCTGTAACCGGGATCAAGACCTAATGCCGTTTTTCCCTTAACCGGAGGTTGGAGAAGAAGCTGTTTCAGGTTTACGGAAAATGTTTTAATAGCCGCTGCGGCAGCCTTGTCGGTGAGCATATTGCGTATTTCTCTTTCAACGCTTGGCTCAATAAGTCTGTCATAAGCATCTTTTCCTGCTTCACGGACAACCTGAGTGCACGGAGAAATTCCGTCTTTCAGATAGAATGAATTGATTACTCCGATTGCTTTTATCAGATCAAGTTGAAGTTTGACTTTCAAAAATCCTTCACGTTCACCACGGTCAATGGCAAGAACACGATGGTCCGCTATTGAGGAAACAGGCTCGGAATAATCGTAATATTGAGTGTAAACACTTTCCGCATCTTTGTCGGAGGCACTTACGGTAACCGTTCCCACTACGGTAAAAAGATTTCTCAATCTTTTTCGTATTTCGGCGTTGTCGGAAATTATTTCCGCAATAATATCCGTTGCTCCCTGAAGTGCATCTTCGGCGGTGAGAACATTTTTCTCCCGGTTAATATATTCGGATGCCATTACAATAGGCTGTTGTGAATCGTCATTTTGCAAAAGAATTTCATTCGCAAGAGGTTCAAGACCTTTTTCTTTTGCTACGGATGCTCTTGTTTTTCTTTTTTGCTTATAGGGACGGTAAATGTCCTCCAATTCAACAAGAGCGGTTGCCTTGTCGATCGCCTCCGCAATTTCCGGAGTCATTTTTTCCTGTTTCTCAATGGATGAGGTTATTTCCTCTTTCCTTTTTTCAGATTGCGAAGATATTCCAGTCTGTCGAAAATATCTCTTAATATCTGGTCGTTGAGTGTTCCGTGGGCTTCCTTCCTGTACCTTGCGATAAACGGAATAGTGTTGCCCTCGTCAAGAAGTTTGACCACATTTTCAATTTGCCATTTCTGTAATTTGAATTCATTTGTCAATGAAAGTACGATGTCCATATTTTATCCTGCCTTTATATTTATAAAGAAATTATACAAAAAACTGTCATTTAAATCAACAAAAATTTGTAAAAAATCCGAAATTTTCTTTATTCACGCTTAAAGAATTATTTATATATGTGAATAATCTTAAAAAAGTGTTGACATTGACGTTACTTTTATTATATAATAATTCGTTGTCAGATTATGTTTTTGTATTTTGCCTGTGTTTCGGGTGAAATATATTGACAATAAATATCATGTTACAGGATAGGAGGGTATATCATGAAAAGAACATATCAGCCCAAAAAACGTCACAGAAAGATGGAACACGGCTTCCGTAAAAGAATGTCAGACAGAAACGGCCGTAAAGTTCTCGCTCGCCGCAGAGCAAAAGGAAGAAAGCAGCTTTCTTACTGATCAGCAATGATTTTTCTTGCCTAAAAATATGAGAACAGGTGATTTCTTTGTCAAAACCGGTAACGCTGAATGTGAACAGCGATTTTCGTCGAGTTTACGGTAGGGGTAAATCCTATGCCGATTCGGCACTTGTAACTTATGTGATGAAAAATCGTTTGGGATACTGTCGCTACGGCATAACTACCGGCAAAAGGGTGGGTAATGCCGTACAAAGAAATCGTGCCCGCAGAGTAATCAGAGCTGCTTTTTCTGAATTATATCCGGATATTTCCGGAGGTTTCGATATTGTTTTTGTGGCAAGAAGCAAGACGAAGTTTTTAAAAAGTACTATCGTCAAAAAGGCTATGCAGGAGCACTTGCAAAAAGCCGGGGTAATTAACTGACCATGAAAAATTTTTTGATTAAAGCAATAAGATTTTATCAAAAACGAATATCTCCTTTGTTTCCTCCCCGTTGCAAATATTATCCGACTTGTTCTCAATATGCCGTAGAGTCTATTGAGGTTCACGGTGTGTTTAAGGGAGGAATATTAGCATTATTGCGTTTGTTAAGATGCAATCCGCTTTTTCCGGGAGGTTATGACCCCGTAAAACCGAAGAAACGATAATATCTCTATATCTCGGAGGATAAGAAATGTCTGAAATCCTAAATTACGTTTATATTCCCTTTGCATGGATTATGCGTCAGTTTTATAATTTGAGCGGCAACTATGTCGTTGCTTTGTTTTTCTTCGCTATCGTGTTTAAACTGATACTTCTTCCAAGTTCGATTTCACAGCAGAAGGGTACTGCAAAGCAACAGCGTTTGCAGCCTAAAATAAGAAGAATTCAAGCTAAATATCAAGGAAATCAGCAGAAAATACAGGAAGAAACCCAGGCTCTTTATCAGCGTGAGGGATATAATCCCATGGGCGTTGCCGGATGTGCTCCTCTGTTGATACAGATGCCCATTGTTATTATCCTTTATGAAGTTATTTACAGACCTCTTAAATTCGTTCTCGGTATAGATCAGAAGTATATTGATATACTTAAAAAGGCTGTTTGCGAAATTGTTCCGAAAATTAAAGACAATGACAGACAAATCGAAATGACCATCATGGAAAATTTCGGCAAGATTTCAGGAAAGGTTCCTGCCGGTATTGCCACCGAAATCAATGATTTTATTTCAAATTTCTCCATGTTGGGTGTACCGCTTACTCAAAGACCGGAGTTTTCAACTCTCAAGAACTGGGCAACATCAACTACGGCGGCAAAGGTTATTCTTATTATTCCGCTGTTATCCGGATTGACTGCTCTCGGCTCAAGTCTTATCTCTAACATTCGTCAAAAGAAAACAAATCCCGAAATGGCAAAAAATCCCACAATGGGATGTATGACTTTCGGTATGCCTTTGCTTTCTGTTTATTTCGGCTTCCTTTTCCCTGCCGGTATCGGTGTCTACTGGATTTTCCAGAACATTCTCGGTATTATCCAAATGGTTGTTCTCAATAAGACACACAGTAATGAAAAGGTTATTTCAAAAATTCTTGTTGCCGAAACTATCGAAAGAAGAGCCAGAGAGAATAACAGTAAAATAGTTGCCGAAATTAAAAACAAAGAAACTGATAAATAATTTTCAGGAAGTGAAAAAATGAAAAAAGTAATAGAAGCATTCGGAACCGGAGCCACATCTGAAGAGGCTCTCCAAGATGCATTGAAAAATTTGAACGCACCTGCGGATGCAGATGTAGAAAAAGAAATCGTTGACGTTCAGGAAAAGAAAATACTCGGATTATTCAGAGGTTCAACTGTTTATAAAGCGAGAGCTTTTTATGAAAAGGAAGTTAAAGAAGAAGCTCCCGTAAAAGCAGAAAAGAAACAGTCTGTTAAGGCTGAAGGAAGTAAACCGGAAATCAAAGATGAACCGGAAAAGAAAAATGTAGTCGTTACTGTTAACGAAGACGGCGTTGCCGAAAAATATATCAGAAATATTATCAAAGGTTTAGGCGTTGAAGAAGATATTACAATTACTACGGAAAAAGAGGAAGGTGCAGTTACCTTCAAACTTGACTGCGGTGATGATTACGGTTGTATTATCGGCCGCAGAGGTGAAACTCTTGATGCGATTCAGTATCTTACCCGTCTTGTTGTAAATAATGAAGATAATTCTGTCAAACGTGTTACCGTAAATGTTGGTAATTACAGAGAGAAGAGAGCAAACACTCTTACCGAACTTGCCAAGAGAAATGCGGACAAGGTTATCAAGTACGGCAGAAATGTTGTTCTTGAACCTATGAATCCCTATGAGAGAAGAGTTATCCATACCGCAATTCAGCAGTATGATAAGGTTGAATCATATTCAATCGGCAGTGACGATAACCGCCGTGTTGTTATCAAACTTGTTGACGGTGTTAAACCTACCCGTCCTTCAAACGGACGCGGAGGAAGAGGCGGATATAATAACAGACCTAAATATGATTCAAGGCCTAAGACGAATGAGCCGAAGAGTAATACCACTCCCAAGTCTGATGTATCTTCCGCATCTCTTTACGGAAAAATCGAACCCAAGAATAAATAATTTTTGAATATCAAAAAATAACGGCTGGTGCATTTAATATGCTTCAGCCTTTTTTTAAAGGATGATAATTATGCTCCAAACAGAAAAGACGGTTGCCGCAATCGCCACCGCACAGGCGGCGGGAGGTGTGGGAATTGTAAGAATTTCCGGACCTGAAGCGACAAATATAGCCGACAGGGTTTTTAAAGGTGTAAGCGGAAAGAAACTTGTTGATTCACTCGGATACAGAGCATATTTCGGCAGAATATGCGGTGAAAAAGAAGATATTGATGAATGTGTTGCTCTTGTTTTTCGTGAGCCTCACAGTTATACCGGTGAAGATGTTGTGGAATTATCCTGCCATGGCGGATTGTTTGTTTTGAAACAGGTTTTGCGTCTTGTACTTGCTTCCGGTGCAGAGCCGGCGAAACCCGGTGAATTTACACAAAGAGCATTTATGCACGGCAAAATGGATTTGACTCAGGCACAGGCTGTTATGGATATGGTAAGTGCTCAGGGTAAACAGGCCGCTCAGGCGGCATTGACCGCTCTTGACGGAGCATTAAGCCGAAAGATAAATGAAAACTGTGAAAAACTGATTTCTGCGGCGGCTAATATGGCGGCATGGGTTGATTATCCTGATGAAGAAATCGAAGAATTGCAGGATGATGTTTTAAAAGAAACATTGAAAACCGTTTATGATGATTTAACCGTCCTTGCGAACAGTTTCGATACGGGAAAAATAATAACTCAGGGTGTTGATACCGCTATTGTGGGCAGACCGAATGTGGGAAAATCAACATTGATGAATCTTCTTGCAGGTTACAGACGTTCGATCGTTACGGAGTATGCCGGAACCACAAGGGACGTTGTGGAGGAAACCGTAAAACTGGGTGAAATCGTTCTTCATCTTGCCGATACGGCAGGTATTCGTGAAAGCGATAATCCCGTAGAATCCATTGGGGTTGAAATTGCGAAGGAAAAACTTCAAAGGGCTGAACTGATTATTGCTGTTTTTGACGGTTCTGAGGAATTAAATCGGGACGATATGGATATTCTTGAAATATGCAGGGATAAAAATTGCATTGCCGTTATAAATAAAACGGATTTACCGCAGAAAAATGTCGGTGAAATCATCAGAGAGTATACAGAAAATGTTGTTGAAATTGCGGCAAGCAGGGGAGAGGGAAGCGATAAGCTTGAAGAAGTTGCTTCTCACGTTTTGGGTACTGATAAAATTGACACCACATCAGCAATGATAGTTAGTGAACGTCAGTATAAATGCACTGTCGAAGCGGCACAATGCGTAAAAGATGCACTTGACGATTTTGAAAACGGAATGACTCTTGATGCAATAAATGTCAGCATAGATTATGCAATAGAAAAATTGTCGGAATTAACGGGAAAAAGAGCAACTCAGGCGGTTGTTGATGAAGTTTTCTCGAAATTCTGTGTAGGAAAATAAAAAATATTGTCAATATAAAAATGTAACGATCTTTGTCGTTGCATTTTTTTCTTTTTTCGGGTAAAAATAGTCATAAAGAAATTTTGGAGATGATTTTATGTCCGTTGATAAAAATCAATACGATAAAATGACAAAAAAAGCTTCTCCGTCATCACCGGTAATAAAGGATTGCTTTAATGCTTTCTGGGTGGGCGGAACGGTTTGTGTTATAGGTCAACTGTTTAAAATGTTATATGAAAAATGTAAATTTAATGAAGAAGAAGTTAAAGTTGCGGTTAGTGTAACGCTGATAGTGATTACCGCTATATTGACCGGAATAGGAGTTTTTGATAAAATCGCTAAATTCGCCGGTGCCGGAACGATCGTTCCTATAACGGGATTTGCAAATTCCGTGGTGTCTCCCGCAATGGAATATAAAACCGAAGGAAGCGTTCTCGGAACGGCGGCAAATATTTTTAAAATCGCAGGTCCCGTAATTCTTTATTCCACTGCGGCGGCATTTTTATACGGTTTGATAATATGGATTTTTAAATTGTATTAAGGAAGTAGAAATATGATACAGAGAGCAGGAAAAAATACAATACTTTTTGATGATAATATCACTATAAGTGCAAGTGCGGCTATTGTAGGTAAAGAAGAGGGGAAAGGTCCCTACGGAAAAGAATTTGATGAAATTTATGACGATGACACTTTCGGAGAGGATTCATGGGAAAAAGCGGAAAGCAAACTCCAAAGTTTGACAATTCAAAAAGCAATAGAAAAAGCAGGACGCAAAAAAGATGAAATTGATATGATAATTGCCGGGGATTTGCTTAACCAATGCACAGGCTCGGCATTCGGAATAAGAGATACGGATATTCCTTTTTTGGGAATGTTCGGTGCTTGTTCTACAATGGCGTTGTCCCTTGCAACTGCAAGTGTTTTTGTGGGAAGCGGTGCGGCATCCGTAGCTGTTGCCGCAACATCATCACATTTCTGTTCCGCAGAAAAGCAATTCAGGTTTCCTCTTGAATATGGCGGGCAAAGACCTCCTACGGCACAGAGAACCTGTACCGCATCAGGTGCGGCTGTTGTGGAAAAAAAGAAGAATTCATTTAAAATTGACGGCGTTATTTTCGGCAGGATTAAAGATTTGGGAGTAACCGATTCAAATAATATGGGTGCGGCAATGGCACCTGCCGCAGCCGACACGGTATATAATTTTTTGAAAGATACAAATTCAAATGTTGATGATTTTGATATGATATTAACCGGGGATTTAGGTAATGTGGGAAGCGATTTGTTTTGTGAATTGATGAAAAAAGATCACGGAATGGACGCTTGTGATGTTCATGAGGATTGCGGAAAAATGATGTTCTTTAAAAATCAGGATTCTCATTCCGGCGGTTCCGGATGCGGTTGCAGCGGAAGTATATTCTGTTCCAACATTGTACGCAGATTATCCTGCGGTGAATTGAAAAAGGTTCTTTTTGTTGCAACGGGAGCTTTGATGTCCCCGGTTTCAACAATGCAGGGCGAATCTATACCCGGTATCGCTCACGGTGTTTTGTTAAGTTCATGCTGAAAGGAGAAAAAATGAATTATTTGATTTCCATGGCGAAATGTATAAAAAGATGTGCAACGGTAATCAGAATAATGGATATATTCAGAATAATGATTATCATTGTCGCATTTGGCTTTTCTCTGATGCAGGGAATTTGCTTTTGTAAAAACAAATGTTATAAAAATAAAATTTTATAAGACTTTTTTATGTAAGTCAATGAAGATATCGAATTCAATAAAGAAATCGCCAAGACGGCGTAATTTTCTTAAAATTCACTGTTGCATTTTACGAAGAATTATGATACAATAATAACAGCAAACGAAAGGAGCTGATATTATGCCGAACATTAAGCCGGTATCCGATTTGAGAAATTACAATGAGGTTTTGCGTGATATTGCTGTCGGTGAACCTGTTTTTCTGACCAAAAACGGCAGAGGCAGATATGCCATTATAGATATGGAAGAATACGAGAGAACACAAGCTGTGTTGAAACTGATGGGAGAGCTTGCCAAAGGCGAACGGAGCGGAAACGAGCAGGGCTGGATCGATTTTGCGGATGTGGAAAAGGAACTGGGTGTCATAAATGGCTGAAATCAGATTTTCGCCCGAAGCGCTGAATGATCTGAAGCAGACAAAATCTTATATCACCGACGAGCTTTGCAGTGAAGTAGCCGCAATCAACACGATTGCAAAGATCACCAAAAACATTCGTATGCTGTCGGATTTTCCGGAAGCCGGTGCACCGCTTTCGTCCATAGTGAACATGGATACCGACTACCGTTTTCTTGTTTGCGGAAACTATACCGCCTTTTATCGGTTTGAGGAGAGCGCCGTTTATATCGTCCGTGTGCTATACGGCAGGCGAGACTTTATGCGGATTTTGTTTGATACTCCGGCAGTAAAAGAAGATAAAACTGAATAAACCGTATGTTACGGCTGATTTAATATTTAATGTTAAATCAGCCGTAATTTTGTATTGTTCTTAAAAATCAACAAGATAAATGCTGACGGTTATTTGCGTAAAAGTGCCTTTTTTCTCAATCTTTTTAATTTTTGCCATCAGCATTTTTCCGGCATCCATAAGACGGGCAAAAACGATATTATCCTTTTCCGGCACATAGCCGAG
>JAZUKF010000087.1:0-4073 GCA_045643165.1 Acutalibacteraceae bacterium
TGGAGTCTTTATTAGCACCAACAGTACCGTCGCCGCCGAGTCCCCAGAATTTACATTCGATAGTACCTTCTGCGGCTGTGTTGGGAGATACTTTTTCTTCAAGAGAAAGGTTTGTAACATCATCAACGATACCGATAGTGAACTGCTTTTTAGGTTCAGCCTTATTCAATTCGTCATATACTGCGAAAATGCTTGAAGGAGGAGTATCCTTTGAACCGAGACCGTATCTGCCGCCGCAGATCGTTGCGTTGATGCCCTTGGAAGCAAGAGCGGTAACAACATCAAGGTAAAGAGGTTCACCGAGTGAGCCGGGTTCCTTTGTTCTGTCAAGAACTGCGATCTTCTTTGCAGTTGCGGGGATTGCTTCGATAAGTTTCTCTGCTGAGAAAGGACGGTAAAGACGAACTTTTACAAGACCGACTTTTTCACCCTTTGCGGTAAGATAATCAATAACTTCTTCCGCAACGTCGCAAACGGAACCCATTGCAATGATAACTCTTTCGGCATCCTCTGCACCGTAATAGTTAAAGAGTTTGTAATTCGTTCCGAGTTTTGCATTAACTTTATCCATATATTCTTCAACAATACCGGGAACTGCTTCGTAATATTTATTACATGCTTCACGGTGCTGGAAGAAGATATCGTCATTTTCATGAGAACCGCGCATTACAGGTCTCTCGGGATTAAGAGCACGTTTACGGAATGCTTCAACGGCATCCATATCGCACATTTCTTTTAAATCATCATAATCCCAGATTTCGATTTTCTGAATTTCATGAGAAGTTCTGAAACCGTCAAAGAAGTTGATGAAGGGAACACGGCCTTTGATTGCCGCAAGATGAGCAACGGCACCCAGGTCCATAACTTCCTGGGGATTTGTTTCCGCCAGCATTGCGAAACCTGTCTGACGACAAGCATAAACGTCTGAATGATCACCGAAAATGTTCAGAGCATGAGATGCTACGCAACGTGCCGAAACATGAAAAACCGTGGGAAGTAATTCACCGGCAATTTTATACATGTTGGGGATCATAAGAAGAAGTCCCTGTGATGCGGTGTAAGTCGTTGTGAGAGCACCGGCTGCAAGTGAGCCGTGAACAGTACCTGCCGCACCGGCTTCAGATTGCATTTCAACAACATTTACAGTTGTTCCGAAAATGTTTTTCTGACCTTGTGCAGACCACTGGTCAACGTAATCAGCCATGGGGCTGGACGGAGTGATGGGATAAATACCTGCTACTTCGGTAAATGCATAAGATACATGTGCCGCAGCGGTATTACCATCCATGGTTTTCTTTTTTCTTGCCATTATGATATTCCTCCTTAAAATTTGGAAAATATAAAACATACTTTGAGATATAAAATATATCAAACGTAATTATAACACTAATTCGACAAAATGTAAACAAAAAATAATTTTAATTTTATAAAGAATTTTTGGCTATATTGACATAAGTTTACTTATGATATATAATAATCCTACCATTTAAGCGGAGGTTTTTATGATGAAAAGAATAATCGCCTTTTCTTTAATTATATTATCGGTGTCAATTATTCTTGCTTCATGCAACAAAAAAAGCACCGAAACCGTTACAGATAATACCGTTTCGGAAAAGACAACTTTGCAGGTTGAAACAACTTTTGACAAGACCGGTAAAACGAAAAAAACTTTTTACAGAGATTCATTCGGTGAAATCGAGCGTATCCTTGTTGAAACCTTTGACAATAACGGTAACTGCATAACCGAAGCAAATTATACCGCCGATGAAAGGCTTGAAGGCAGAACGGAATACGAATACGATAAAAACAATAATAAAATTTCCGTTACCGTTTACGATTCCGCAGGGGAAATCGTATATTCCGAAGGAAACTATAAGTATAAGGAAATCAAGGTTGACGGTAAATCCTCTTTCCTTGTATTGAGTTACGAAAGATATAATAATGACGGCACAATACAATCTGTATTCAAGTATGAGTATGATGAAAATGATGATATAAAATCTATAAAATCATACTCGGAAAAGGGAAAATTACTGACACAAAACGATTTTTAAGAAAAGTAAAAATATTAAAGATGGTACTAAAAGTAATATTACTCTTAATACCATCTTTTTTTATGATTGTTAACTTTGTTTATCTTTGAATACGTCAGTACGTTTTACTTACACTTTGACGGCGGGAAAAATTCATCAAGCGGAAATCTTATTTTTCTGAATGAATCGCAGGGATCGTCAGTATTGCAGTTACATTCTTTTTTAGGTATGCAGAAATCGTATGCGGGAACAAGCATCTGAACGTTTCTTTCAAGCTGTACTATTGTGAAAAGTCCCAGTGTAACCTTTACGGCATTCTTCGTTGCACCTCTTGAGAATGTGCCGTCAAAACATCTTAACACACCGCCGGGTACGGAATGGAAACATTCCGTTTCACAACATTCCTCCGGTTTGCAAAGTGTTGTATCAAGTACAACGGGATCGACTGTCTGCACCTTTGCTCTGGGTGCGGTACAAACTGCGGGAAGCTGATTATCGTTACGGTCCTCTCTGTAATCGGAACTGAAAATTTTCACACCGCCGTCGCTGCCGTAAAGAACGCACTTTTTGGAAAACGACGATAATCCGCATACCGTTTTCGCATCACAGCAGGGCGTTGTAAACACATCAACATAAACCTTGAAAAAGAATGTAATATCAACCGAATAACAACCCTTATTAAAAGGTACCGATTCAACGTCAACACAACAGTTTATTATCTCACATTTACGGCATCTGACCGATGTTGCTTCGTCAATCAACTGTTGAGCACAATCGGTAAAATTGACTTTTAAATCAGATAAACAATCTCTGTCACAGCATGAATCATATACTCTTTCGGCATCAATACAAACGGCTTCTTTAATGTTTCTCCCGCCGAAACCGTTGTAAATGTTTGCTCTGTTATCAGCCATGGTTTTTCCTCCTTTAATAATATTTGAAATTATTATTTCAATATCATTGTATGAAGACGGTAAATAATTGTGAATAATAACATTTTTGCGGAAAATGTCGGAAAGTTTAATCCCTTTTCGTATTGACATTATTTATATATGGGTTTAAAATATTAAATATATGTTAATATTGTCCGGAAAGGAAAAAGATTATGAAAAAAGAAACGGAACTTTATAAACTCTGGTGTGAAAAGGCTGTAAAGGATGCCGACCTGATTGCAGAACTTAACCGTATAAAAAATGATGAAGATGAAATTTTTGACAGGTTTTACCGTTCATTGGAATTCGGTACAGGCGGTTTACGTGGCGTTATCGGTGCAGGTACTAACAGAATAAACGTCTATACAGTTAATCAGACTACGCAGGGACTTGCCGATTATCTTAACGATAATTTTGATGATCCTTCCATTGTAATTGCCCACGATTCACGTATTAAATCTGACTTTTTTGCCGAAAGTGCCGCAGGAGTTCTGGCGGCAAACGGAATAAAAGTCTATTTCTTCCCGGAACTTGTTCCCACACCCATTCTTTCATTTGCAATAAGAAGGCTTGAATGTTCCTCCGGAATTATTATCACCGCAAGTCATAATCCCTCAAAGTATAACGGATATAAATGTTACGATAAAAACGGTTATCAGATGACGGATGATGCGGCTCTCGAAACTTATAACTATGCAAGTAAGGTCGATATTTTTGACGGCGTTAAGGATATGAACTTCAAAGAAGCGGTAAAATCCGGGAAAATCGAATATATCGAAGATTGGCTCATTGACGAATATCTTGATAATGTTGAACTTCAAAGTATAAACAAGGGCATCTGTTCCGGAAGCGACCTTAAAGTGATTTATACTCCCCTTAACGGAACCGGCAACAAACCTGTTCGGAGAATACTTAAAAAAATCGGACTTAATAATGTTTCCGTTGTGCCGGAACAGGAAAAACCCGACGGCAATTTCCCCACCTGCCCCTACCCTAACCCGGAAATCAAACAGGCATTTGAATGTGCATTGAAAATGGCTGAAAAAGAAAAACCGGATTTACTCCTTGCAACGGACCCGGACTGCGACCGTGTGGGAATTGCGGTAAG